>NZ_WJYH01000074.1:0-15451 GCF_009668065.1 Acinetobacter sp. RIT698 | reverse complement strand
TGCAATAACCCTTCCACCAACTTCAGTGACCAATGGTTCGATTGTTATTCCACCACTTAATGCTGTAAATGATGAATTTGCATTAAATCTAGGTCAGGAAGTCCGAGTAAACCGTACAGAAGTTGCAGGTTCAGATATCGCAGTTGTTGATATCTTGGGGAATAATGCTACTGGTTTAAATTTTTCAATTCCACAAACGCCAGGAAGTGCGGGTAAGGGAGCGACAGGTAATATTTCTGTCACAGTTTCACAACAAGATCTGATTTCGGTCGGTGAGGCTGTTCAAATTGTTATTTATCAGCAAACTACCAATGGACCGGTGGAGGTTGCACGTGGTACCAGTCAAGGTGGTATTGTCACTGTGGGTGGTATTGGAATCATTGGTGTCGTGAATAGTAACGACTCAATTAAGCTTGATTTCACTAATTTACCTGAAGGTAATTATACTGTTGCAGTTCAGGCTGATGATAGTGCTCTAACAACTTTACTCAAAGACGTTGCTATTACTGACCTTGGTGGCGAAGGAGAAATTCTGGGTGCTTCAAATGCGGCAGCTATCGGGGCAGCAATTAATACAGTACTTGGCCCATTAGGTGCTCCAGTTCTCGCTTTAGTCAATACAATTTTAATTCCTGTAAATACACTCGGTTTACCGCTTTCGAGTGTCGTTAACCAACTATTAAATGTATTGCCAATTAGCGTAATTGATTACATTGTTGATGCGGCTGTTGCACCTTTATTATCAAACTTATTAACGATTTACGAAAAAACAAATATTAGTGTAACTGGAACTGAAGAGGTTTTTGCGAACTATGCAGTGACAGGTAATGTTTTTGCTGATAATGGAAATGGTCAAGATGTAGTTGGTGGTGGTTCGATCACTGAAATAGATGGTGCGTCTGTTGCACAAGGTAGTGTTACGATTCAAGGAGAGTATGGAAGTCTTGAAATTAACACACTAACTGGAGTCTTTACTTATACTGTGACAGCAGGAGAATCGGCTGTTGGAAAAACTGAAATATTTGATTATAAACTGTCCAACGGATCAACATCTGATACGGCTCAAATCATTATTAATATTGCAGGAACACCAGCAGATCCAGGTGAATTAACACCGCCAGATTATGTTGATCAAGTTGTTGCCCGTGACGACCTTGCAACTGTTAAAAATTATCATGAATCCGTGGGTGATGATGTTGGTGTACATGGCAGAGCTTCACAATTGCTGGGCGTAAATTTACTTGGATTAAATATCTCTTTAGGTAATACCGTACCATTTAATTTTGAAGTTGAAGAAAACAGCACGTCAAGTATTCATGTCAATGTAAGCGGTAGCGTTGTAAGTGCTGCGATAGGCGGTCTTATTGGTGCTTTATTGGGTACGGCAGATAAGTTTTTCAATGCTGTACTTGAACGTCAATATGTGGATGAAAATGGTGTAATACAAAAAGAACACTTCATAGTGGAAGATGCTGTAAAGCTAACACCACCTGGATTGTTGGGCATTATCTTTAATTATTCTGGTCAGATTAATTTAGATAATTTGCCACCAGGCGTTTATACCATCGCACTGCAAGAGAAACCAACGGATTCTGGTTTATTACAACAAATCTTGAATTTATTGGATTCAACAGCATCTGCCCAGTTATTTGGTGGTGTTGAATTAACCATGCAAGATCAAACCAATAAATATTTGGGTTCAAGTACCATAGAAGGAAATGTAATTTCAAGTGTGGATGGAGCAGATGAAGTAAATACAACAACATTTGTCACTAAAGTGGCCAATGAGGTTGGTGATCCTGCAGTCACATTATCTGGTGCAAACACGGTTGTGGTTGGTGCTTACGGAACACTTTATATTTCTCCAAACGGACATTATAAATATGTAAGTAATGGTGATCCTGCGGATATTGGCAAGGTAGATACATTCACCTATACGATTAGGGACTTCAATGGTAGTGAAGCAACAGCGAATTTGAATATTCGTATTGATGGTGATAACTCTGGTGTAGTTTGGGATAATACAAATCCAGAAAATGATGTATCTCTCCCAGCTCCAATCATTCTAGATAATGCAGAGCATGTGGCTATTGGTGCTGTAACGAATGTGGTGCAAATAGTAAGTGAAGCGAATCAAGGTGCTAGTTTTGCAGTGGCAGGTACATTAGGTGGTGGTGGTGGTACTTATGTTCCGACGACATTTAATGTAGCAAATACAGACTCTTCGCATGTTGTAGTTAAAGTAAATATCCCACCACTTTCAGTTTCTCTATTGCCAACGATTGTTCTTACAATCAAAGATCAAAATGGTACAGTAGTTGGGACGATAACCGGTAAGCCTCTTCTCAACGCACTTGGAAGTTCAATAACTGTCGACATGCCTAATTTAGGCCCAGGAACCTATACAATTACGGCATCTGCATCGGGTAATATAGGTTTAGGATTTAATGCTACAGTGAGCTTAGCGCAAGACATTACTCACTATAATGAAATTGCCCCAGTAACCGCAGCTCCAATTATTGGCAACATGTTGACAGATGATACCTATAATCCATCTTATGCTAAATTTAGTATTGATACAGGCAATGGGCAGTTTGTAGAGGTTGGATATAATGGTGTGACGGTGCAAGGTGAGTATGGCAGTCTGTTTGTGAAAAGTGATGGAAGCTATGTTTATACACCGAGTGCTGGCGTAATTGGTCGTCAAGAAGTATTCGATTACAAACTATCAGTTTTTGGTCAAGATCATACAGCATCTCTTACAGTAACTGTTGATGCAATAACCACTGGAGATGCTCTACGTAATACGCTGATTAGTGGTGAACTGAATGATACCTTTACAGGTAATGCTGGTTCAGATGTACTTGTATATCATGTATTAGAAAGTGCAAGTGCAAGTGGTGGAAATGGTATCGATCATTGGACAGACTTCCATTCTGGAAATGTGAACACTGATACGAATGCAGACATCATTGATATTTCTGATTTACTGATTGGTTTTAACAGTGCAAATATCACAGCTGATTTAACAGCATCGGCAAACTATTTGAAAAACTATCTTGGTGTAAGAGTTGATGGTAATAATGTCACACTTACCATAGATCGTGATGGTGCAGGAACTACGTACACCGGAAAAACTGATTTACTCCAATTGGATAATTTGGCGCAATCAGGTGCTGCATTTAACGGCAAAACTGAAGATGATATCTTGAAACTCTTGCTTCAAAATCATCAGCTTGTCCTATAATTTAGTCAGTAAATTGAAAAAACCCTAAGTTCGCTTAGGGTTTTTTATTGCCCAATGTCTTTTAAAAGCACGTTATAATGGCAATATATTGAGTTTGAATGCTTTATTTTCATTATGGTTTATACACTTGTATCCGAAACGATTTTTGAGGAAGACATTAAAAAGAGTCGATTTCAAGCCATTTCAGCGCCTGTTGAAAATGAACAGCAAGTTAAAATGTTTCTGGAAAAAAATTTAGATCTAACAACAACACATCAATGCTGGGCATGGAAAATAGGCCATAATGTTCGTTTTAATGACGATGGTGAACCTTCAGGTACAGCTGGTCGCCCGATCCTTGCGACTATTGAGGGCAATGATTTAACCAATGCAATTGTATTGGTCAATCGCTGGTATGGTGGTATCAAGTTGGGTACAGGTGGTTTAGTTCGTGCCTATGGTGGCTGTGCAGGACAATGTTTGCTTTTGGCTGAAAAAATAGAACTGATTGAAAAGAAGAAAATTTATTTTCAATGCCAATTCAGCGAATGGTCAATTTTTCAG
This sequence comes from Acinetobacter sp. RIT698, assembly GCF_009668065.1. NCBI lineage: Bacteria > Pseudomonadati > Pseudomonadota > Gammaproteobacteria > Moraxellales > Moraxellaceae > Acinetobacter > Acinetobacter sp. RIT698. Next base: position 11,661 of record NZ_WJYH01000074.1, on the reverse strand, counting down.
TATGAATTGAATACTCAAGACATTGAATATAAAGAACAATATACTGCTGATGGGGTTGAAGTTGAGGCATTATTACAAATACATCAAATTGATCCACTTAAGTTAAAAATTCAAGATGTAACGCGTGGGCGTGAGCAACTTAAATTGTTGGAAGACGTTGATGATTGAACAAGACCCATTATTGAAATATCGCGAACAACATAAGCATCGCTTAAATTATATGCCGTGGCTGTATTATTCACTTAAACCGAAAAATCGAGTTTGGGCGGAGCAGTGGCAGCAGCAGTATCAAGCGTATTTAATGGCTATGGAAACCGTTGAAATAGGTCAAAATTGCTTTATTTCACCATTGGCGCATATATTTGCTGAGCCTGGACGGAAAATTGTCATTGGGGATAATACTTTTATTGCGGCAGATTGTACCTTGCATGGACCGTTAGAGATTGGTAATGAAGTCGCGATCAACCATCATTGTATTTTGGATGGGGGCAAAGTCGGTATTAAATTACATGATCAAGTTCGTATAGCCGCCTATTGTCATCTTTATGCTTTTGATCATGGGATGGATTTGAGTATTCCTGTTTATCAACAAGCTGTGACTTCCAAAGGCATTGAAATTGGTCAGGATGTTTGGTTGGGCGCGCATGTTGGTGTGAAAGATGGTGTAAAAATTGCTTCACATGCGGTGATTGGAATGAATAGTATGGTTACTAAAAATGTAGCTGAACGAGAAATTGTGGCAGGGAACCCAGCGCGTTTTATTCGTTATCGTGAATGAACGCACAGTTTGTACAAATACATAATTAAATTATGGGATTAATTACATAAAGTTGTCCAAACTTATAAAAACTTATGCTAATTTAAAACAATAATATAGACCCAAAGCTGTAAAGCTAAAGCGAGGTTAAAATGAACAGAGTAGTGGCTTGTATTGACTCTTCTCCGTGCATCAATGCATTGGCAGAAGCAGCCGCATGGATTGCTCAAAAAACTGGTCGTGAACTGGTTTTATTGCAAGTATTGGATTATTACCCTGCAAGTTATCATTTAGGGGAAATTAGTGGGGTAATTGGCTTTGAAAGTAATGCGATGTTACTTAAAGAGCTGGCTGAACTTGAACAAAAGCAAAGTGAGTTAGCACTGGATTACAGTAATAATTTACTCAAGCATATTTCTGAAATGATTCAAGAAAAATACAATATCACACCGATTCAAATTCAAGCCAAAGGTGATTTTCTCGAACAAAGCTTCAATGAATTGACTGAAGATGATATCGCTGTCATCGGTCGAGTGGGTGAGCGTTCAGCTGAGAAGAATAAAATACTGGGCAGTAATGTTGAAAACTTTATTCGTGGAACCAAAAGTACCGTATTAACCGTTGGGCAAACATTTAAACCACCTACACGGTTTATTTTTGCTTATGAGCTTTCAGAAACATGTCAAAAAATGCTAAAACGTGTTGAAAAAAGTGATTTGCTTAAACTTTTGCAATGCCATTTACTCTATGTCGGTGATCATCCTGAGATTCTCAATGAGCCTGCGCAACGTTTAAAAGATGCGGGTTTGGATGTGGTGGTAGAGTACCGTTATGGTGATGTTGCTGAAAATATTTTGGATTATCAAGACCAGCATCAAATTCAATTGATTGTTCTAGGTGCATTTAGTCATAGTAAAATTCATCAATTCTTTTTGGGTAGTGTAACCACCACTATTTTTAGAAATGCTGCAGTTCCATTGTTGGTCGCAAAATAAGTTTGATTTGAAGATGAAAGACAACGCGATTAAGCAATCGAGATTGAGTCAAATGACCGATCAAACAGAAGAAATGAAATGCCACAAATAATATGATTTGTGGCATTTTTTTTGATTAAAAAATTTGATAAAAATATTGCATTTTGAAATGCAAGCGCTTTTTCATGAACCATGAATTTAACTGGTTGAAAATTAATCGACAATTAAAAGTATTTTATTTTCATGAGTTTATTAAAGCATTATTGAGTTATCCACAATTCTACAAACAAGTTCAGGGGATAACTCTAAGAAGAATGATTGAAGCTAAGATGGAGTTGTTAAAATTTTAGCTATAAAAAAGCTGCTATCTAAATAGCAGCTTTAAAAATTAAATCAGCATGCTTTATTTTACAATTGCAATGGCAAAACCATCATGCCCTTTGCTACCTACAGTTTGCAAAGCCGTACATGACAGAATTTTAGGATGGTTTTGCATGGCTTTATACATGTCACGGATCCCTTCAATACTTGGTTTGACATTGTCTGGGTCAAGAATGTCACCAGCACGAATCACGTTGTCCAAAACAATCACTGTACCTGAATGTGACAGACTTAAGCTTAATTCTAAATATTCAGGATAGCTTTGTTTATCAGCATCGACAAAAATAAAGTCAAAAGGTTCTGTAGCTTCAGGCAACGCTTTTAAAATATCGGCTGCACGACCACACTTTAATTCAACGGTTTGTTTGAGCTTGGCCTGATCTATATTTTCTTGACCTAGAGCAGCATGCGTATCACGACCTTCAATCGTTAAAATATAACCATCATCAGGTAAGGCACGGGCTAACCACATAGTGCTATAAGCTGCAAAAGTACCTAATTCTAAAACACGTTTGCATTTGTTCATTTGAATCAACATTTGCAATAACATGCCCTGATTTGCGGCAACAGCAAGGTGGTCTGGAAATCCTTTATCCTCAGTGTTTTTTAATGTTTGTATGAGGATTGGATCTTCAGGAATTAAATGTGATTCGATATAGGCATCGATGTCTGACCACATTTGTTGCATGTTATACCACCTAATTGGAGTCACTTCATTTATGTAATGTGCATTTTAATCTTTTAATCGAAGAGTGCAATTTTAATAGAAACTTTTGAGTTAAATTTAATCAACTTGAAAAAATTATAAATATATAGAGCGATACGTTCAGGTTTTATTGTTTTAAAGAAGCCTGATCAACTTCTATAAAACATGGCATGAAACTGATTTATGCGGCGAATAATGGGCTAAATCCTATTTTTCTTAATAAACGGCGATACATACTTGAACTGCGGTCAGCAGGGAAGTGCGCCTCAATGGATAAATCTAAAGGTAGATATTCTGGTTTTTGAGTCTCAACGATCAAACGGTCTTCTTCAAAGATTTTAAGGTTGTATTCATAAGCATCTTCTATTGGTAAATCTTGATCATAGTTACGACAAATTGGGGCAAATAATCGAGTACTACGTGCTGTCATGGGCGAGGCAGCATTCATAATGACCTGTTTCGCTTGATTGGGGAAATGAATGGTTAATGTTGCGGTAAAAGGCAAATGAATTTCAAAATGGCGTAACCATTGAAAATCCGCTTGTCCTAATTGATCTAGACCAATCGGGTAACGACCTACACTACTGATATAATCAGCACTAAAACCATAGTCTGTTTCTTGCGTGGTGTAATCAGGCACTTCAGTATTTTCTGGGTCACCAAAAGTTTCTGGATGTACCCATGCAAAATGAGCAACATCGATAAAACCTTCCAATTGTCGACCAGCAAAACATTTTAAATCGACTTGAGGGCAAATCAGTTGTTGATACGTGGTCTCATCCCAATGCGGCATATTTGGGATATTGGGTATATCTTGCTTTTTTGCTAAAAGTGAACACCAGATTAATCCATAACGTTCAACTGCAGCATAGGTTTTTAGGTGGAAGCGGTCCGAAATTTTATGATTGGGATGCGCAGGGATACGATTACATTTTCCATTTTCACCAAAGCGTAAACCATGATAACGGCAAACGATACCTTGACCATCATTTGTTCCGATGCTTAAAGGAACACCGCGATGTGGGCAGGCATCTTTGGCAACAATGATTTCAGTATCTATTTTATAAATGACCAATGGCATATCCAGCAACATGGTTCCTAGAGGCTGCTCAGTAATGTCTCTTACTAATGCAATTGGATACCAATATTGGGCTAAGAGCTGCCAGTCATGTTCTGAGAAGGTCATATGAACGGGAAGGTCAGGATTGAAGCTGCTAGACGTTTTGCTATTCATATTCAAATCTTTTATGGAGTGCTCATTTGAATATAAAACAATGCCGTGTTCTTTGAAATTTCAATTATTGTGTTGAATGATTAAGAAAAATAGAACACTTGATTGAATAGTGGGCATGTTAAGCGGTGGATCTTTTGTATTGGCTTAGCTGTAATAATCTTTTAACATTTTTCCAAAATTTAATAAAAATGAGCTGACTACAATAAGTGCTATGGAGAAACTGCTGCAAAAGAAAATTATTTTTTGATAATTTAACCTGCAACTATTCATTAAAGGTAAATAGTAGACTTGATACATTGAACGTAAGGTTTGCATGGTTAATATAAATAAACTGATGAAGCTAAAACTAATGACAATATTTTGGATCAGATTGTATTGACTAGTTTGTGCCAATAAAAAGTAAATAATCCAACAACTCATATAGATAATGAACGTAATCATACTGGCCGAGGCCACCATCTTTAGAAAAGTTTCATGCCATTCTTTACGATTTAATCTGATCATTTAAATTGCTCTTTTTTATTTATTTTAAGGGTTTTTAGATGGAAAAATAAGGCTATCACGACGTAACGTGTCGTTTGAAATGGGTAAACCTTAATACAACTTTTGTGACATACACATGAAATATTACAATTTGAATTGTAATATCCTCAAATTTAAAAAATAGAACACAGTTGATTACATATTGAATTTAAAAGATTTTTAATAAAATCAAATGTGAATTATCAAATATCATAAAAGCGTCATAAAGCTGTAACTTATTTGTCATATTTTAAAATCAAAATGCAGTTATCCGAAAAGTACGACACAACAAGAAGTGGTGTACTTCAAAATTGCAGTTTATTTAAGAGAGAAAAGAATGCGCATTAATCACATCGCACTTGCATTAGCAGTTTCAGGGGCAGCAGTAGCAGCAAACGCTCGTGATACCATCCAAATCGCTGGTTCTTCTACTGTACTTCCTTATGCGAGTATTGTTGCTGAAGAATTTGGTAATACTTTCCCTCAATTTAAAGCACCTGTAGTTGGCTCAGGCGGTAGTTCTGCTGGTCTTAAACAGTTCTGTTCAGGTGTGGGCGATAACACAATTGATATCGCAAATGCTTCACGTAAAATTAAAGATACTGAAATCGCAGCGTGTAAAAAAGCTGGCGTAAATAAAGTCCAAGAAATAAAAATCGGTTATGACGGCATCGTTTTTGCTTCGAATGCAAGCAAAGCAGCTTATAAATTACGTCCACAACACGTATTTGCAGCCCTAGCAGCTGAATTACCATCAAATGGTAAATTGGTACCAAACCCATATACACGTTGGAACCAAATTGATAAATCGCTTCCAAATGAGCCAATTACTTTAGTTGTTCCTGCTTCTAACCACGGTACACGTGAAGTGTTCCAAGAAAAAATGGTTGAAGCGGGTTGTGAAAGTTATGATTACTTTAAAAAGTTAGACAAAGATGCTCAGAAAAAAGCATGTTCTAGCTTCCGTAAAGACGGTAAAGTAATTGAAATTGCAGGTGATTATACTGAAACTCTAGCGCGTTTAAAAACATCTCCAAGTGCGGTAGGTGTATTTGGCTTAGGTTTCTATGATCAAAATAAAGATAAATTACGTGTTGCGACAGTGAACAATGTTGTTCCTTCTGAGCAAACTGTTTTAAATGGTACTTACCCTGTATCTCGTCCTTTATACTTCTATGTAAAAGGTGAACACTTACAGTCAATCAAAGGCTTAAAAGAATATACTGAATACTTCCTTAACAAGAAGGTATCTGGTAAAGGTTCTAAGTTAGATAAAGCTGGTTTGATTTCATTGTCAGACGCTGAACGTGCAAAAGTATTGGCTGGTTTTAAAGCTGGTAAATAATAAAACCGCAATAATGGAGCTGATGGTGGGTGACTACCATCGGCTTTCCTTGCTAAGTAGAGTTTTTTCAAATTATTGAAATTGAAAAAACGGTGGAGAATACATGAATCTGCTACTCATTGGCGTGTTATTGGCTTTAATTGCTATCGCATATCAAATCGGGCTACGAAAAAGCCGAAGCCTAGCAGGTAAGGGAAATAACACTGCAATTTTACATTCACGTCCTGGCTATTATGGCTCTTTGGTGGCGTTGTGGTGTGGAATTCCAGCTTTTTTAATTTTGATAGTTTGGAACTTGGTAGAACCAAGTGTTTTACAACATCTAATTTTAAAAAATGTTCCAGCAAATATTGCTTCAACGCTAGATACAGCTGGGGTAGATGTACTGGTGGATCGTATTAAAGCAATTGCCTCTGGCTTTGGTGTGACAGATACGCCAGCAGCTTATGAGGTTGCAGCTGCAGAACAACTCTCAAAATTTGAAAGAATTGGCTCGTTTGCAAAGTTTGCTGTGGTAACTTGTGCTGCGATCCTTGGATTGATTTGGGCAAGAAAAAGAATTAGTCAACAATTTCGTGCACGTAACGAAGTTGAAAAAACCATTAACGTTGTTTTGATCCTGTGTTCAGGTGTTGCGATCCTCACGACTGTGGGTATTGTGATGTCGATGTTCAGTGAAGCGATGCACTTTTTCCAGTTTGTCAGTCCAATCGACTTCTTCTTTGGTACAGAGTGGAATCCTGGCTTTAGTACGTCAGGTAATGCTGAAGGAAGTTATGGTTTATTACCATTACTGTGGGGAACACTCATGGTCAGTGGTATTGCACTACTGGTTGCTGTTCCACTGGGTTTAATGATTGCAATTTATCTTGCTGAATATGCATCACCTCGATTCCGTTCATGGGCAAAGCCAACAATTGAAGTTTTGGCGGGTATTCCAACCATTGTTTATGGTGTTTTTGCCATGATGGTGATTGGTCCAATCTTCAAATCTATTGGCGACTCTATTGGCGTTGAGGTTAATGCGACCAGTGCTTTAACAGCAGGTTTTGCAATGGGTATTATGATTATCCCATTTGTATCTTCTTTGTCAGATGACATTATCACTCAAGTGCCACGTGCCTTACGTGATGGTTCTTTAGGTTTAGGTGCGACCAAATCTGAAACTATTCGTCAAGTGGTTCTTCCAGCGGCCTTACCAGGTATTACGGGTGCATTCTTACTTGCAGTATCTCGTGCAGTCGGTGAAACCATGATTGTGGTACTCGCTGCTGGTAATAGTCCACTGTTACATATCAATCCACTAGAAGCTGTCTCAACAGTCACTGTAACGATTGTAAAACAATTAACAGGTGATACAGACTTTGCAAGTCCGCAGGCATTGGTTGCGTTTGCACTGGGTTTAACTTTATTTACCATTACATTGTGTTTAAACATTGTCGCACTTTATATTGTGCGTAAATATCGTGAGCAATACGAATGAGTACATCAAATACATCTCCTGTGGATCAAAATGTATTTGATCCTCAAGCTGCCGCTGAGTTGCGAGAGAAACGTAAAGCTAGAATCGCCAGCTCATTGTCAAAACGTCATCGTAAAGAAAAGACCTTCCGTTTTGCTGGCTTTTCAGCAGTGATTATTGGTTTGGCATTTGTTGCAATTTTATTTGGAAGTATCTTATACAAAGGGTTGCCAGCATTTTGGCAAGCAAGTATGACTGTACCTGTGTATTTTGATCCAAGTATGATTGATGCAGGACCAAAACCAACACAAAAAGTAGGTGAATCTCCTGCTGTATTTCAAGAGCGTTATGTCGACTGGCAAACTAAAATGGGTATGGTTGATTGGGATGCATTGATTGTAAATGCAATCATTGCAAAAGACCCTGCACTTGAAAGTCGTCGTGATGATCTTTCTGGCATCTATACCAGTTCAGAGGCATATCGTATCCGTGATATGGTCTTTAAAGATCCAGCATTGATTGGTAAAACAGTAGAGCTCAATTTCCTTGCTGATGCCAACATTGATGTGTGGTTAGCTGGTCATATTGATCGTTCATTGCCTGATGAGCAACAACAACTTAGTCCAGAAGTACGTCAACTTTCTGATGACTTAGCTGCGAAAGGGATTATTAACCGTACTTTTAACACGCAAATGTTCACCAACCCAGATTCACGCAGCTCACCAGCAACAGCAGGTTTGGCTGGTGCATTTATGGGTTCATTGTTCATGATGTTAATTGTGATCGCGATTTCTATTCCATTGGGTGTAGCAAGTGCGATTTATCTAGAAGAGTTTGCACCGAAAAACTTTATTACTGACATCATTGAAGTCAATATCAATAACCTTGCAGCAGTTCCATCGATTGTATTTGGTTTATTGGGTGCTGCCATCTTTATTGGTTGGATGCATTTACCTATATCCGCACCTTTGGTTGGTGGTTTGGTCTTAAGTTTAATGACTTTGCCTACAGTGATTATTACCACACGTGCTTCATTGAAGGCAGTACCACCATCAATTCGCCAAGCGGCGTTAGGTATTGGTGCTTCTCGTTTACAAACAGTATTCCACCATGTATTGCCTTTGGCTCTACCGGGGATTATGACAGGTGCGATTATTGGTATTGCTCATGCATTGGGTGAAACCGCACCATTACTATTAATTGGTATGAGCGCTTTCGTTGCAAATATTCCAGTATCTCCATTAGATCAATCTACGGCTTTACCTGTTCAAGTTTACTTATGGCAAGGTAATGAATTACGTAACTTCTTCGAAGGGCGTACGGCTGCAGCCATCATTGTGTTATTGGCACTTATGGTCGGTCTAAACAGCTTTGCAATTTGGTTACGTAAGAAATTTGAAGTTCGCTGGTAAAAGAGGGCAGAATAGAGATGAATACTGTAGAAACTAAAAATTCCTTAAGACAGGATACAACCGTGAATTCTGAACAATCTCAATTTACATCGACTGATAGTAAGCAAAAGCAAGCAAGCACTTCTTTTGTCTCCCAGTTTGAGTCTTCGACACCGAAGAAAGAAAAAAATACAACTGTGAAACTTAGTGCTGAAGATGTGCATGTTTACTATGGTGACGCAGAAGCGATTAAAGGTATTGATCTTCAAGTTTATGAAAATGAAGTGATTGCATTTATTGGACCATCAGGTTGTGGTAAATCAACATTTCTACGTACCTTGAACCGTATGAACGATACGATTGATACTTGCCGTGTAACAGGTAAAGTGCGTTTAGACAACCAAGACATTTATGATCCAAATCTAGATGTTGTGTTGCTCCGTGCTCAAGTTGGAATGGTATTTCAAAAACCAAACCCGTTCCCTAAATCAATTTTTGATAATGTTGCTTATGGTCCTAAACTGCATGGTTTAGCCAAAGATAAGTATGATTTAGAAGAGATTGTTGAAAATAGTTTGCGTAAAGCAGGTTTGTGGGATGAAGTAAAAGATCGTTTAAGTCAGCCAGGTACAGGACTTTCAGGTGGTCAGCAACAACGTTTGTGTATTGCACGTACGATTGCGGTAAGCCCTGAAGTGATTTTAATGGATGAACCATGTTCTGCGCTCGATCCAATTGCAACAGCAAAAGTTGAGGAGCTAATCTCTGAGCTTTCTACGCAATATACAATCGCAATTGTAACCCACTCCATGCAACAAGCAGCGCGTGTATCTGATCGTACAGCATACTTTCATTTAGGTGACTTAATCGAAGTTAACTCTACAGAGAAAGTCTTTACTCAACCAGATCACCAATTGACTGAAGCTTATATTACCGGCCGTTTCGGTTAAGTAGAATATTGATCAAGATAAGTTTAGATGTGAAATTAAAGGGCCGAAAGGCTCTTTTTTTTATAGATAAAGTATATGAACATCTGTGGTAATGAATCAAATTGACGAAAATGGTAGATCAAAAAACAATTAAAAATTTAAGCTTTAAAATAATGAATGGAACGTCTAAATCTTTTCTTTGATGAGTACTGAAATAGGGATGCAATACGGTTTTCGTTAAGTCTTTTGAATGAAGTACTTTTGTTTAAGTCTGGTATTGTCTGAATAAAACCAATCTATTGAGAATGGGTAAATTAGACAAATGCTTTTTTAAGAAATACATCATTTTAAGCTTTGTGTATTAAACATATTTTTCAGTTAGTGCTTCATTTTATATGCAAATAGCTGTTGATAGTTATTTGTAATTTTCTGATCTATTCATAATTGCTTTATATAAAAAAGGAGCTCAAAAGCTCCTTCTTATTATAAATATTGCTTATAGGATGTTTTAATCCATTGGATCTTCACGATGTTGTTCAACTGCTTTAGCATCATAGTGCGCTTTACTCGGATGAGCGAATGCAGTAGCCAGTTTGTCTTTGTCTAAAGCATTGTCCCAACGTGCCACAACAATCGTCGCACACGCATTACCGACTAAATTGGTCAGTGCACGACACTCAGACATAAAGCGGTCAATACCTAGAATTAAAGCCATACCTGCAACAGGAACTGCTGGAACAACAGATAATGTTGCAGCTAAGGTAATAAATCCAGCACCTGTAACACCAGCAGCACCTTTAGAGCTCAGCATTGCAACGAGCAATAATAAGATTTGGTCTTGAATACTCAAATCGATATTACATGCTTGTGCAATAAAGAGCGCCGCCATCGTCATATAGATGTTGGTACCATCGAGGTTAAATGAATAACCAGTAGGAATAACCAAGCCAACCACAGATTTTTCGCAGCCTGCTTTTTCCATTTTACGCATCAATGATGGAAGTGCGGCTTCGGATGAACTGGTCCCTAAAACTAACCATAATTCATCTTTGATATAGCGAATCAGATCTGTAATTCTAAATCCATTATAGCGCGCCACTGCACCCAAAATAACCAGAATAAAGAGTAAGGCCGTGATATAGAATGTCATAATTAAAAGTAAAAGATTTCCAATACTTTCAATACCATACTTACCAATTGTAAATGCCATTGCACCAAAAGCACCAATCGGAGCAAATTTCATCAGCATTCCAACTAAATGAAATACGGGTGCTGTAAGATTGTTTAAGAAGTCTACAATCGGTTGACCTTTTTCGCCTACCGCAGCCAAGGATAAACCAAATAATACGGCAACAAATAGAACTTGTAGAATGTCGCCACTTGTTAATGGGCTAACAATGGTTGTTGGAAGAATATTCAGTAAGAAGTCGACAATAGAAGCGTCATGTGCTTTCTCAGCATACTCAACAACTTTCTCTGATTTTAATGATGTAGGGTCAATATTTAAACCTTGTCCTGGTTTAATAATATTGGCAACAATCATCCCGACGATTAATGCGAGTGTAGAGAATGTTAGGAAATAAAGCATCGCTTTACCCGTTACTCGTCCTACAGTTCCCATATGTTTCATGCCTGATATTCCAGTGACAACCGTCAAGAAAATAACAGGTGCAATAATCATTTTGACCAGTTTAATAAATGCATCACCTAACGGCTTTAAACTTGCACCAATATCTGGCCAAAAGTGTCCAAGAAGGATACCAAGTACAATGGCAAAAATAACTTGAACATAGAGGATTTGATAAAACTTTTGTTTTTTAGGGGGTAGGTGTTCATCGTGTGAGGAGATATCCATACTCAATCCTTATCCTTGATGTTGATAAAATTAAACATTTTTTAAAAAAATGACTCATAAATGTTCATAAATTTACAAAATGTAATTATTCTTTTTAACGTGTTG
>NZ_WJYH01000073.1:0-16356 GCF_009668065.1 Acinetobacter sp. RIT698 | reverse complement strand
AATTACATCATTTATCAAAAAAATCACTTATATTTTCATTTTTTATAAAATAATCATCACTTGTAATAAATATGTCATAATTATTTTGAATAATAGAGCTATTTGCTCTTGAAATAATAATTAGATATGGTACAACTGAATAAACCAATCCAGACTAAAACAATGTGGTTTTTGTCGAGCAGACAGGAGGAATGGGGATGTTATCAATACATTTCAATAAGCAAGTCTTCATTAATTCTTTGAAGACAAATACAAAACTGGTCATCTATCTAAGTACAACACTTGCACTTTTAGTGACTCTGTTTATTCATGGACTCATTCAAGGCAATTTAAAACCTGAATTTTTTGCCTATGCATTAGTCGTTTCTGCTGCCTTCTATGTTTGGGATGTAGTCGATCATAAATCTCGTAAACTCGCGAAGATTACAGAATAAAAGATGGATGCCATGCATCCATCTTAAATAAGAAAATCATAAAAATTTAAGTATTAAAACAAAGTATTAAACATTCCTAGTAATAATCCTCCAGTCGCAACAATCTCCCCGAGTACCAATAACAGCATTGCGATACGTAACAATATTTTCGGTAAGTGCATTGTTCCTAATTGGTGCGGTTCTTTGAATTGATTTGTCGTATCTTTTAAAAAACCATGCAAAACATAACTGGCAATTGAAAAGCTAAAAAAGAATAAATTAATCAAGACAAATATTAAATTTGTGGTTTCTGTCCAGCTTGAACAATAGGCCATCACCGCTAAAATCAAAGTGGCTGGAGCATAAAGCAAGCTACTGCGATGTGCGATATCGACATAATAATGAGCTCGAGCCATTTCTGATCGACTAATTTGGTAATATTTCCAAACCCCTGTTAGCATACCCACCCATAGATAAATCCCACTAAATATTAAAGCTAACTTTACCGACAAACTTAAACACACTAAATCCATTTAAAACATCCTAATTCCAACAGCTTAAAATATTTATATTACCTTTGACTCATAAGTCATACTTTCATCAAGTTTCTTTTTAGAACTTATGTAAAGTAATCATTAAAGCATACCCATTGAATTGTCATGAATACATTTGAAAATTTAACCATAACTTGTGCAGATAGCTATAGCTTAACTGCACGTTTTTATCCGGCAAAACAATCAACCCATCAATTGCCTATTTTGGTTTGTCCTGCAACAGGTATTACCCAAGGTTTCTATCATCATTTTATAGAATGGCTTGCCCAACAAGGTTCAGATGTGCTGGTCTTCGATTTTCGTGGTATAGGTGAGTCCTTACATGGTCCTATTCGTCAGTCCACTGTAAGTATCCAAGACTGGGGACAACTGGATATTCCTGCTGCTATTGAAACATTGCTGAATAAAACAGGCAAAGAACAAGTCATACTCTTAGGTCATAGTGCTGGAGGACAATTACTAGGCATTGTTTCTAATTACAAGAAAGTGGCACAAGTGATTGCAATTTCAGGCTCTACAGGACATGTAAAAGGACTTAAAGGGCGAACCAAACGTATGGCGCCTGTCATGTTTAAAATGATCTTCCCTGTTTCAAGCTTAGTCAAAGGCTATGGCGCAACCAAGTTTTTAGGCATGGGAGAAAATTTACCCAAAAATGTTGCAAAACAATGGGCTGAATTTTGCAGTAAACCCGGTTATGTGATGAACGCTATAGGTAAAACGATTTTCGAGGACTATCACAACGAAATTCAATGCCCAATTACGGTGTATTGGTCATCGGATGATGAGATCGCCACTGAAGCCAATGTCAAAGACTTACTTCGCTTGTATCCAAAAGCCACCACAGAAATGATAGAGCTTAAACCGAAAGATACAGGTCATAAAGCCATTGGTCATATGTTAATGTTTAAGAAGTCACATCAAAATTTATGGCCAACAATGGCACAAAATATTTTAAATTAATTTTTAGTTTTAAGTACTTAGATAAGTAATCCTATCTAAGTGCTCTTTTTATTTAAAAAAAATGCCTCATTAATGAGGCATTTTTTTTAGTTTTTTATATCTGCTTGCGATTTAATCGTAAAACAGTTACGAAAATTGCTCTGGACGGGTAATTTTTACCGTCTTGATCCGATTTTCATCCATTTCGATGACTTCAAACCAAATACCCTCTTGTTCAATCTGAGTGCCTACTTTTGCTTCGCCTTGAGTTTTGTCTAAAATCAAACCTGCTACGCTAAAGTAACCTGAGTCTTCTTGAACTAGATCCAACATGCCAAGTTCCAGCTCAAGCTGATACAAGTCAAGCATACCTGATGCTTTCCACGTTGTATCATTCAGTTTGATCAACTCTAACTGTTCATCTGCATCTGGGAATTCACCCGCAATTGCTTCAAACACATCCAACGGAGAAATCAAACCTTGGATATTACCAAATTCGTTACTCACCAAGACCAAAGAACCCTTAGACGTTCTTAAAGTATGAATAGCATCAATCACTTTCATTTTTTCAAAAATAAAAATCGGACGACTACGTTTAAGCAAGGCTTGTAATTGTTCTGGTTCATCCAGTACATCAATTAACTCTTTAGCACGTACAACCGTAACCACTTTATCCAATTGTCCGCGACATACTGGGAATAAACTATGTGGTACAGCCAAGATTTGCTGACGAATACTTTCCGCATCATCTTCAAGATTAATCCACGAAATTTGATTTCTTGGCGTCATAATTGAGGCAACTGAACGTTCAGCAAGTGTCAATACACCACCAACCATATAGCGTTCTTCATCACCAAAGGCTTTTTGAGCAGCTAAAGCTTCAGGGCTTTGTAATAAATCTGCATCCAGCTTACTTCCCATCAATTTTAAGATTGAGTCTGCGGTACGATGACGCAACGGCGTTTTCGACTGATGCTTTTCAACATTACGGCTGGAAAATTGGTTAAAGGCTTCAATTAAAATTGCCACACCAATACCCGAGTAAATATAGCCTTTCGGAATATGGAAACCAAAACCTTCAGCGATTAAACTCACACCAATCAACAATAAGAAACTTAAACATAGAATCACGACTGTCGGATGCTTATTGACAAATGCTGTTAACGGTTTAGAAGCAATCAACATCACAACCACAGCAATCGTTACAGCGGCCATCATCACATAGATATTGTCGACCATACCAATCGCGGTAATCACCGAATCAAGAGAGAATACTGCGTCTAAAACGATGATTTGCGCCACAACTGCCCAGAAGCTTGCATAAACAACTGCACCTGAACTTTTAACCTCAGGTTTGCCTTCCATTTTTTCATGTAGTTCAGTGACGGCTTTATAGACGAGGAACAGTCCACCGAATAATAAAATTAAGTCTCGACCTGAGAAAGACAACCCGCCAAAAGCGATTAAAGGCTTGGTTAATGTGACCAGCCACGAAATAATAGACAGCAAGCCTAAACGCATAATTAAGGCTAAAGATAAGCCAATAATACGTGCTTTGTCTCGTTGTTCAGGAGGAAGTTTATCTGCAAGAATGGCGATAAAGACCAGGTTATCAATACCCAGTACAATTTCTAAAACAATTAGGGTTAAAAGACCAACCCAAATTCCAGGGTCTAATAAAAATTCCATTATTAGAGCTCCTGCTTATTATTATCAATATATAAGAAGAAAAATAAATTTGACCTACACGACGACGGATCCATGAATGAAACCTTTTCAACTAAATTAGATTAATTATGCACAATATCTTGCAGTTGTAATTAATTTTCACAAAAATTTTACATTTATTTAAGATTTTTCTTATGAATAACCTCGCGATACGGGTGAATTGTAAGTAATCCCTGCCTCGCATGATCAATTCGATGCTTTACAGATGCCGATTCATCTTATTCAAATTATTTTTCACTCAATCTAACAAAAATGTCATTAGCTTTTTTCAATATAAATTGTGTATAACTATAGTTATTAAATGCTATTTACCTTCTAACGGTATAAATCGCTTTAATTTAATTAATGATTTTCAATCGGATATATGGGCATTTAGGGAGGAAATACTTAGATTTATTCCCATTATGACGTAATCAAATCTAATTATTAACAGTAAAGCCAAGTTGATTTTTCTTATTTTTCAGTTAAAATAACATCAGATGTTATTTTTTTTAACTAATAAGCTTGCTTTTAACAACATCTTCTTGGTAATTTTCATACTTAAGCAAGCTGAAATATACGTAGGAGGAGCCACTATGACACAGGGACATTCAATGACTTTCAATAAAATCAACCTTTGCGGTTGTTTTGAAACTTTCGATTCCACACTAACAACTAGAGAATGAACTCTGTTCATTCTAAATTGCATGAAGAAGCGACTAAATTTACGCAAGGTATTACTACTTTTTATCTAATTTAAGACAGTTATACAATGCCTTTACTGAATACTTTAACTTAAGTTTGGTTCAAGCAAAATTTACATTTCGTCGATTTTACTTGTTTTTTTCATTAAGTGATCTATCACATATTGATTCAAGTATTCAAAGTAAAATATGATTACCGCTTAATATATGGCAATAATTACAAAAAACAGGGACCTCTAAATGACTAAAAAATATGCAAAATTTTTACCTGCAGCTGAAAATTTTAATATCGAAAATTTCCCATACTATTGGATCAGCCAAGTTCATTCTCAGTATGTTTTAAATTTAGATCACGTACTTAAAAAGTATGGGGTAGACAACTCTAGACGACGATTATTAGTTGCTTTAGAAGCCAAACCAGATGCAAGTGTTTCTGAGCTTTCGGAAATGATCGTTTCAAAAATGTCGACGACGACTAAAATTGTTTATCGCTTAAAAGAGGAAGGCTTTGTGGATACCTACTCTTGTGAACATGATGCACGTATTACACGAGTACATTTAACAGAAGCTGGTCAACAAATGACGCTAAAAATTAATGATTTAATGAGTGTTGTACTTGAACAGTCATTTGACGGCTTAACACCACTACAAATTGAAAAAACCATGGAAAATTTAAAAATCATCTTTAAGAATCTTGCACATTAATCCTTAAGATTCTTCATCAAAGATGTTCAACTGTGGCGAGTTTTTGTTATTTGATATTTTGGGGCAATAAAAACACTCAAACTCCGCCACAGGGAAACCCTCAATAAAACTCGAAATATTGGGCTGTTGTAAGCCCAACCACTCATCAAGTCGATGATGTGGAATGACTACCACCGAACGCTTATCTGTTCGAGGTTCATGGAATTCACTCATCATCGGATGGGTGTGGGCGTCCATACTGATCATGGTAGCTGAACGAACAACTTCACCGTTTTTTAATCGGGTAATCTCATACAATGCCGCAATATAAAAAGCTTGACCATCTTTACGCCTTACCCCCCAACGCTGTGGTCGGCCATTGATGTATTTGGATTCATAGAACTCTGTCACGGGGATCACACCAAATTGGCACTTGCTAAAAGCATCGACAAAACTGCGCTTTTCCATAAGCGTTTCATTTCTTGCATTATAAGTATGTTTTGCCGCGTCTTTATCCTCAGCCCATTTTGGCACTAAACCAAAGTTAACTAAACGCCATTCCATCCCTTGATCGGATTTAAATAACAACGGCGTTTGAAAGCTTGGAAATATTTCATCTTCATAAGAGAAAGGTAACGCGGGTAAGCCAAGCTGCTGAACTTGTATTAAGCTGATCGGTTTAAAATTAGCACACATAATAATAAGATTTTAAATGATTAATTTATAATTGTTGAATCTATCTATCGCGCTATCCATTGATAAGAACCTTAGACATTGATAAAAACTTGAGACAGCTCGCGATTTAAATTGAGGATAAACCGAAATTTATCCTCTTTGCTTTTATCCAAAAATCTTTTTCATTTTGGCGCTTAAACCATGGAAAAACTTATGTTTTGCATTGGCTTTTTCGCTAGTCAAAAAGTTAATTTGAATAGATTGACGTTGCCCTTCATAAGGAATATAGCCATGCCAACCATTGTCAGTCACTTTAAATGCAACCAGTGAGCCTGGTCCTGCATTGATTTCAGTCACATAGTTATTGATGTCTTTGTCATCATTGAGAATACGTAAACGTCCATTCGGCGCATCCCAAGATTCATTTAAATAGATTAAAACCGTCAACAATTTGCTTTTTGAATCACTATGAATTCGCCCATCTTTTTGACGAGAGTAGCCACGTAAAGTAATCATCATCGGATGTTCCATCACATTGACATCAAATTTATCTGTTAAAATTTGACGAAATTCAGGTGTATCCAATGATTTTAGAAAGCGATCAAAATTAGGCTTAATTTCTACATCTTCGATGTTAAAGCTTCCGCCCTGTTCAATTTTAGGAAAGTCTTGGATTACTGCCTGGACTTCACTGTCAGCCAAAGCATTTTCAACCACAAAATACGGATAAGGCGTACTTGCAACTTCAGCATTTTTCAGCGCATCTAATTTCAGAATTGATGTCATTTATAATTCAGCTTAATGATTAATTCCCTTAAATTGTATCAGAGATTTTATATTATTGGCTTAAAACTCAAAGTCGGGTCTACAAATTTTATATATGAAAGCAAAGCAACATTTAAAGTGAACTATAAAAAGAATAAAGCCTCCGAAGAGGCTTTATTGATAATCGAATAGGATAAATTAGACGATAAAGTTAATCGCCTGTATAGCCTTTTAACTTTAAGCGATACGCATGCAATAGTGGCTCAGTATAACCAGACGGCTGTTCACCACCTTTGAATACTAAATCATAAGCAGCTTTATATGCATAACCGTCAAAACCAGGCGCCATGTTGCTATATTCAGGATCGTTAGCATTTTGCACATCAACAATCTTCGCCATACGCTGCATAACTTCTTCAACTTGCGCTTTAGTCACAATACCATGACGTAACCAGTTCGCAACGTGCTGAGAAGAAATACGTAACGTTGCACGGTCTTCCATTAAACCGACATTATTAATGTCTGGCACTTTAGAACAACCCACACCTAAATCAACCCAACGAACAACATAACCCAAGATACCTTGAAGGTTATTTTCAAGCTCTTTGGTCTTCTCTTCTTCAGTCCAGTTTGTATCTGTCGCTAAAGGCGGTGTCAACAAGTCATCTAACGGAAGCGCTTCAGTTTTCAATAACTCTTGTTGGCGTGCTGAAACATTACATTGATGATAATGAATCGCGTGAATCACAGCACCTGATGGTGAAGGAACCCATGCACAGCTCGCACCTGCTTCAGGATGTTCAATTTTGGTTTTATACATGTCTAAAAGCATGTCAGGTTTAGGCCACATACCTTTACCAATCTGTGCTTTACCACGTAAACCTGCTTGTAGACCGACCATAACATTACGGTTTTCATAAGCTGGGAACCAAATTTGGCTTTTCACTTCGCCTTTACGAACGAAAGGACCTGCTTCCATAAAGGTATGAATTTCATCACCTGTACGGTCCATGAAACCAGTATTGATGAAAATAGTACGGTCTTTCGCTTGTGCAATACAGTTTTTCAAGTTTACAGATGTACGGCGTTCTTCATCCATAATCCCGATTTTCAAAGTTTTCGCTGGTAAGCCAAGTGCTTGTTCAGAACGTTCAAACAATTCAACAGCAAATGCAACTTCTTCTGGACCATGCATTTTTGGTTTAACGATATACATTGACCCTTTACGAGAGTTTTTGTTTTCGTTTTGACCTTTGATGTCTGCGAAAGTCAATAATGGTGTAATTAAAGCATCCATAATACCTTCGTAAATTTCAGCACCATCTACAAGGATCGCAGGGTTCGTCATTAAATGACCAACGTTACGAAGAAGCATCAATGAACGACCATGAAGTGTTGTTTCACCACCGATCAAGTTCTTATGTGTACGATCTTTATTCAATGTACGCGTCACGGTTTTACCGTTCTTCTCAATTGACTCTTCAAGCGTACCTTTCATTAGACCTAACCAATTACGGTAGCCTTCTACTTTCTCTTCTGCATCTACAGCAGCAATCGAGTCTTCCAAATCTTGAATCGTGGTAACAGCAGCTTCTAAAACAAGATCTTTAACACCAGCCGCATCAGTTTTACCCACTGGGCTATTTGCATCAATTTCAATAACAACATGTAAGCCGTTATTTAAAAGTACAATTTCAACGGGTGCAGATTCGTCGCCATTAAAACCGACAAATTGTGATTCTTTCGCCAAAGTCGAGGTTGAACCATCTTTAAGGGTTACAACAAGTTTTTTGCCTTCAACAGCATATTTTGTTGCATCTGCATGTGAACCTTTTGCCAATGGGAATGTTTCATTTAAGAAATTCTTAGCAAATGCGATAACTTTATCGCCACGAACTGGGTTATAGCCTTTACCTTTTTCCGCGCCACCTTCTTCAGAGATCACGTCAAAACCGTAAAGCGCATCGTATAAAGAACCCCAACGTGCATTTGCCGCATTTAAGCAATAACGTGCATTACGCACAGGTACCACCAATTGCGAACCAGCCAATAATGCGATTTCTTCATCTACATTTTCTGTACTGATTTGAAAATCTTCTACTTCTGGTAATAAGTAGCCAATTTCTTTAAGGAAAGCTTTATAAGCTTGAAGTTCAAATTTATTGTTGCGGTGCCATTCATCAATTTTAGCCTGAATCTCGTCACGCTTCGCTAAAAGCGCCTTATTCTTAGGGCTAAGATCGACAACAACTTGCTCAAAGTTTTTCCAGTATGTTTCACTATCTAAACCAGAACCTGGTAGTGCTTCATTTTCGATGAAATCGTAAAGTTCTTTAGCAATCGCTAACTTGCCTTTTTGAATACGTGCAGTCATTGTCTTTCCTGATATTGCTACTTTTTATAACAAGAGTTTCTAGTATACCGATTTAAACCATGCTGAATAGTATTATCACATTGCTAAATAGTGATCATTTTAATTAAAAAAAATAGCTATATTAACTTAAAAAATAACGATCAAAAATACAGCAACACCATCAACTAAATCATCAACTTAAATCGCTTTTTAACAGTGTATAAATTTTTTAAAATGTCTAAATTAGACCAAAGTGCTGAATCAACCCTAATTTCCCCATTTTTTTATACACTTTTATTCCTTGAGCAAAGATTAAGCCATGAATAGCGCTAAATGTCGATAAAACCAATCCATAATTCTGTGTAAAGAATTGTTCGATTCACTTATATTTTTTTCTGTTTGTTCAAATCTCATCTTATTGTTTCAATTTAGATGATTAGAATCTTTAGCAACAAGATGGAATCGCATAATTTTTTAAACCACTTAAGCTTTTTTAGATTATTTAATCATACGGCTTCTACCTATTGTCTGGCGACAAGCAGGGATAACGCACTGCACATAAAAAACCTGTTTAAAATTTACATTCTAAACAGGTTTCTGGAATAGCAAGGTCTAAGCTAAATAAGCAATAGACCTCAGCTTAAAACAAAATGTTTCACTTAGTTAAAAGTTTTAAAACGTGTTGCATCATCAATAAATGTTTTTTCGCCCGCTGGTGCTTCGATTGAACCAAATACTAATTGTGCGCGAAGTTTCCAGTCAGCAGGTACATCAAATGTTGCCGCCACTTCTTCATCTACGATTGGATTATAATGTTGTAAAGATGCACCAATACCCGCTTCAGCCAATGCAGTCCAAGTTGCAAATTGTGCAATACCTGTTGAATGCTCAGACCATACTGGGAAATTGTCTGCATATAATGGGAATTGTTCTTGTAAAGCTTTGATCACACTTAAATCTTCATAAAACAACACTGAACCAGCACCAGCGATAAAGCTGTTAATTTTACCCGAAGTTCCTTCAAATGCTTCAGCTGGAACGATTTTACGTAAAGTTTCTAAAACGATTGTCCAGAATTTAACATGTGAATCACCAAATAAAATCACAGCACGAGAAGACTGTGAGTTAAATGAGGATGGGCTATGCTTGATTGCATCTTTGATGATTTCTTCAATTTTCGCTTGGTCTAAGCTTAAATCTCTACCAATTGCATAAATTGTACGGCGTTGTTTGATTTGATTTAAAAATGACATGGTGTTAATCCTTCTATGACCAAATGGGTCGTGTTATTTAACATGGTTTGAGTGTATTGCATCATTCTTAGTTTCGTCATGCTTATATACATAACAATGTGTTCTATATTTAGAACAATATGTGAAATTGGGAATTTTTAAATGCTACCGTGTTTATGTGGTTCCCTTTTAAATTGCAATTAAAGTATTTATTAATCAAACAATTCAATTAAAATTTACCATTAAACTCAGCCTATTGCTTTGAGCTTTACAACGATAAGAATATGGCAAATATCCTATATACTTTTCATTGCTTGTTTTGTGGTAAAAATATTGCAAATCTGGACATACGATTCTAGACATCACATTAAAGTACAACTTGATGACATTCTTATGATGCCTTCTTTCAATAACATACCACCATCAACCCCAATCTTAGAAAATAAAAAACTCCGCATAAAGCGGAGTCTCATTTAAGATAAATAGTTATCTAAATTACTTATCTGTTTCAAACAGTGCAGCGACAAATGATTTTGCAGAGAATGGACGTAAATCATCAATCTTCTCACCCACACCAATATATCGAATTGGTACATGAGTACGACTGGCAATATTAAACAACACACCACCCTTTGCCGTTCCATCTAATTTGGTAATGGTTAAACCTGTTAAGCCTACAGCTTCGTCAAACATTTCAACTTGGTTAATCGCGTTTTGACCAGTACCAGCATCCACCACCAACATCACTTCATGTGGCGCAGTTGCATCAATTTTTTGCATCACACGTTTTACTTTAGTCAACTCAGACATTAAGTTACTTTTGTTATGCAAACGCCCTGCTGTATCAGCAATTAAAACGTCCACACCTTTGGCACGTGCGCTTTCAAAAGCATCAAAAATGACTGAAGCACTATCTGCACCGTGTCCTTGAGCCACGACAGCAATATTGTTACGTTCACCCCAGATCTGAAGTTGTTCAGTTGCCGCTGCACGGAAGGTATCTCCTGCTGCAAGCATGACTTTCTTGCCTTCACCTTGTAAACGTTTGGCTAATTTACCAATCGTGGTGGTTTTACCCACACCATTTACACCCACCACCAAAATCACAAATGGATTTTTATTGGGATCGATATGCAATGGTTTTACCCGAGGTGCAAGTAAAGCAACCAGCTCTTCTTGTAGCGCTTTATACAATGAATGTGAGTAAATCAAATCACCACGTTCTGTACGCTCAGTCAAATTCGCAATAATGGTTTTAGTCGCCTCTACCCCGATATCAGCAACCAAAAGTTGCTCTTCTACTTCTTCGAGCAACTCATCATCAATTTCTTTACCACCAATCAGAATATTGACCATACCATCGGCAAGGCTTTTACGTGATTTGGTCAAACCTTCTTTCATGCGGCTAAAAAAGCCACCTTTAGATTTTTCATCTGTTGATTCAATCTGTGCGTCTTGGCTCTCAGTTTGAACAGGTTCCGTTTTAGGTGTTTCTACATTATTTTCAATAATAGGCACATTGACGGCTGGTAAACTAGGTAATGTGACATCGTCATCCCCGATATCCGCATCAATCAAGAATTTATTTTGCTGTTCTTGCATGCCGATTCCTTGAAAAGCATAGCGTTAAAAAAGAATGAGTTTAGCATAGATTGCATCATTTTTAGCGTTAAAGCAGCGATAAAACAAGCAAACCAAAATGCAACATTCCAGCCTTGCTTTAAATCATTAATTTTTTAAGAATAGTTCTAAATTTAAAATAAATTTTTGGGTTATCTGTGTATATTCTGAAATCTAAATTCTTAAATCTTCTTAGACAATCCAAAGTTATCCTTGCGCCACTCTTATTTTTATCTTTTAACACGGTAAATACGCAACTTCAGGCAGCACCTCAAAGCCAACTTTCTAGGACCACCTTTGAAACCACACTGAAAAATGGTTTAAAAGTGATTATCCGTGAAGATCATCGTTCACCAATTGTTATGACCCAAATCTGGTACGGCGTGGGAAGTAGTGATGAGTCAGGTAATGTACTGGGTATTTCGCATGTGCTTGAACATATGATGTTTAAAGGAACCAAAAAAGTTCCTGATGATGAGTTTGCGCGTTTGAGTCGAATTTATGGTGGCCGCACCAACGCTGCCACATATACAAATTACACCAACTATTATCAGCTTTACCCCAAGAAGTATTTTCCATTGGCTTTGGAACTTGAAGCAGACCGTATGACAAATCTGGTCCTCAAACAACAAGACTTTGATCCTGAAATCAAAGTGGTTATGGAGGAAAGACGACAAAGGACTGATGATAATCCACGAAATCTAGCCTACGAACGTTTTAAATGGATCGCCTATCCAACCAGTCACCATCGTCAACCGGTGATTGGCTTTATGAAAAACCTACAGAATATTCGTCTGGATGATCTTAAACATTGGTATCAAACTTGGTACACCCCCAATAATGCGACCTTGGTAATTGTGGGAGATGTCAATGCAGAACAGGCACTTAAACAGGTTGAAAAATATTTTGCGGCAATTCCCAAAAAGGAGCTTCCTGACCGTAATGATGTTTTAGAGTTTGATCGAATGGGTTATCGGCATATGGAAGTGCAGTTGCCAGTACAAGTCCCCAACTTGTTTATGGCTTGGAATGTCAAATCCATTGCTACAGCAAAAAACCCACAAGATGCCTACGCACTGACCATTATCCAGTCCTTACTGGATGGCGGTATCTCCGCACGCTTACAAGACCGTCTGATTCGAGATAAAAAAGTGCTGACCGCAATCAGTGTCAGTTATGACCCCTATAATCGTGGCGACAGTTTATTTATGATTTCCGCGATCCCAAGTGATGATGTTTCTCTGGATGAGGCACAAAAAGCGATTGAAAAAGAGATGAATTTATTTAAAACAGAATTAGTCAATCAAGCTGAACTCGATCGTGTCAAAAACAACTTCGTTTCAAATTTAATCTATAGTCAGGATGATATTGGTGGACAAGCCAATATGATTGGGAATTTGGAAGTAAACGGCCTAAGTTTTCGTTTAATGGATGAATTACCCAAACATTATGACAAAGTGACACCACAAGATTTACAACGAATTGCCAATATTTATTTTGTCAAAGCCAATCTGAGTAGTTTGTATTTAATGCCTGAAAGTACAAAAGAATAAAAAAGGATCTCTCATGAATTTTAATCCATTCTCGACCTATTCGATAAAAATACCCTTGTTTGTGTTCATCAGCTTACTCTACTCCCCCCTTAACCATGCAGAGGTTGAGTTAGACAATCATGATGAAACCGATGCGGTTATAGATGATTCCGCACTTAAGGCAAATTCGACTTTACAAAGCTTAAAAAATCTTGATAAACATCAACAGTACCAAGCGCCCTTTGTTCAAGACCTCTCCAACAACCAAAAAGTCAGAACACTGTTTGTTTCAGCCACCGACCTACCTATTGTGGATATTCAACTCACCTTTAATGCAGGTTCGTCACAGGATGAAGCACTAGGAAAAGGTCTGTATGGTATGGCAAATATGGCAGCCAAGCTGATCACTGAAGGCACAGATCAATACACAGCAAAAGAAATCGCGTCCACATTTGAAGGATTAGGCGCTCAATTTAGCGTTACCGCGTACCGTGATATGTTTGTCGTCCGACTCCGGGTCTTGTCAGATCCTGAAAAATTAAACCCTGCTATCAATACCATGTTGCATGTGCTGAATCATGCACAATTTAATCCATCGGGTTTAAATCTTGTGCTAAATAATACCAAGGTTGGGCAGAAGCAAATCCAAGAAAATCCAAGTCGGATTATGAATATTCGCTTTTATCGTGCGTTATATGGACAACATCCTTATGCCGAACCCACTGTGGGAACCAATGGGAGCCTTAAAAAAATTACCCCAGAACTACTTAGGGCTTATAGACAAAAACTGCTTGTTGCCCAAAACATGAATATTGCGATTACTGGTAATTTAACTTCAGCCGATGCAACCCAACTGGCCAATTTAATCAGTCAAAATCTAACCCAAGGTGAAGCTGCACAAGCACTTCCTGAACCACAAGATCAAAGTGATTTTAATATCCATTACATCCCATTTAACTCAACTCAAGCCAATGTGATGTTGGGACACTTGGCTATTCAACGCAGTGATCCTGATCGTGTTGCATTAGAGGTTGCCAATCAAATGTTTGGCGGAAGCGGATTTAATTCAATTTTAATGAAAGAACTTCGGGTTAAACGGGGTTATACCTATGGAGCCTATAGTAATTTGACCTCCACATTGGCTCAGGGTTTTTTCAGTTTGAGTTATTCCACTGAACAAAATCAATTGATGGACAGTATCAAAGTTGCACATCAAGCCTTACGTGATTTTGTAAAAAATCCAATCCAAAGAAAACAGCTCGAAGAAACCAAAGAAGGCATGTTACGTTCTTTCCCAATGACCTTTAGTTCCAATGCCAATATCAATGCACAAATCGCATCGATTGGTTTTTATCAACTTCCTGCGGATTATTTGACCCAATATCAAAAGCAATTGAGCCAAGTCACCACCAAACAAGTTCAAAAAGCCATTCAAAAACATCTTCGTGCGGATCGTCTCACCTTGGTTGTTGTTGCACCAACACTGGATCAGAATGAATTAAAAGACATGGTAAGTGCTGATTTAGCCAACCCAGATCAATCCAGTACAAATCAAAATAAACAAGTGGATACACAAGCCATGCCAGATGTCCCAACATTGATCATTCAAAAAACAATTCGCCCGCAAGCTGAACCAGGCAAATGAGTATTATCAGTTATTGTGGATCCTTACTATCCACCGCAGGATATCGTTTTACTTGTTGATTTTCAAAATGATAGGCGCGTAGTAGGCGTAAATATTCAACCACATAAATACAATCTTGGCGGCGCAATTGATTGGCAATCTTTTGCGTCTTAGGATTGGCTGCCTGTTGTGAATATTGCACCACATATTTGTATTGATCTGGATTAATTGGGCGTGTTAATGCCAATGTTGCAAGAAAAATCATCAGCACGATGATCACAACAACAAAAGAATTCAAGATTTTTTCCACAGGAAAAGAACTATACAATTTTTGAAAATAATCTTTGAATTTACGCATGAACTACCTCTAATTATGGATAGTTTATCACTCTGATCATAAAAATATAGCGCTTTCTAAGCTACATTTTATCTGTATTCTCAAGTATACAGCCATCTTCAATCGTCATTGATATCTTGAAAAAATATGCCAAGC
Organism: Acinetobacter sp. RIT698; assembly: GCF_009668065.1. NCBI lineage: Bacteria > Pseudomonadati > Pseudomonadota > Gammaproteobacteria > Moraxellales > Moraxellaceae > Acinetobacter > Acinetobacter sp. RIT698. The sequence continues at coordinate 1,058 of NZ_WJYH01000073.1, read as the reverse complement.
ACACGATAACAACCAAACCGTAACCGACAAACTCTGCAACAGCAAAAATAATTTATCGACAAAATGAAAGCTCTCCTCTAATAAAAGACGAGAGCTTTATGAATGTTTAGAGAACAATAGCGCTTAACGCATAAATTGCATGATTAAATAATTGCTCTCAAAAATGCAAAATACAAAATGATCGCAATAATTGCCAATGCAATACTGACAGCAAAGATACTCACTCCACCCTCTGCATGCGCTGGATGCAAATCATCATCATCAGCAAGACGCCTTAATTCACCATCATAGATCCGGTAAAAGCCTGCTTTTTGCACTGGATTTAAGTTTCGGGTATAATCGTACACGCGTTTACGCTGGGCTAAACAATAATCCCCAAGATGGATTTCTTGATGATAAATTGCCTCATCCAGTTGTTTACGGTGATACTGAGCTAATTCTACGATCTGAGACTCAGCAGCGGGTACATCAAAAATAAAGCCATCTATAGTGTTTGTCATTTTGCTCTCCCTTTGTCTTAATTCTCATATTGATTTTAATAAATATTATTTCTGATTAATGTTTAATCATGTAATCTTATCTTCGTCAAGCATAGATTTCAAATCACTTGACAAACAAGGCTAATTGTAATATTAGTTTAATAAAGTTAAGTTAGATTAGTTAAGTATAAGCTCCGTTGGGGAGCTATGTTAAAAGATCATAATTACAATAAGGAGTTATATATGATTCATCAAATCTCTCACCAAGACTTAGAACATGTTTATGCAGATGCTGTAAATACAATCCAGTGTGAAATGAACTTTGTAGAAGCGGTAAAAGCATTAGAAGATGCGGCGAAAGCGGGTCATGGTAAAGCAGCAATGTTTCTTGCAGAACTTTACTACCAAGGTTTCCGCGTTGAACGTGATTCTCTAAAAGCCCAATATTGGCAAAAGATGGCAACCATGCAAGCATAATAAAACGTCACCTAGGTGGCGTTTTTTTAACCCCTATTCTTTTATTTTTAATAAATCATTACGCTTTCAATACATTTTTTATTGTTTTAATAAATGCTTACG
>NZ_WJYH01000072.1:0-16664 GCF_009668065.1 Acinetobacter sp. RIT698 | reverse complement strand
TAAGTGACCTTATTGAGGATATTAAAAAAGTCCACCCCCTTATTTTTAAATATTTCAGTTTTCGCAACGTGATAGGTATTCAACAAAAATACAAATTGGATCCAAAAATATAAATAAAAGTACAAAAAACCACATAAATCTTGTAGAGATATTTTTAAATAAAAACAGTAAAATATCGATAAACACAAAACAAATAAGCCTAAATCAAAGAATTTAATGATCAAAAATGATCATTTTATGGATTGACCGTTTACTTGTGTTGATATAAATTGGATCCAATAAGTGATAAGGAGTCATCACAAATGTTTATAAAAAATGCATGGTATGTTGCTTGCTATCCTGAAGATATCCAAGACAAGCCGCTTGGTCGCACCATCTGTGGTGAAAAAATTGTTTTCTATCGCGGCAAAGAAAATAAAGTCGCTGCTGTTGAAGATTTTTGTCCACATCGTGGCGCCCCATTATCATTAGGCTATGTAGAAGATGGCAATTTAGTTTGTGGTTATCATGGTTTAGTCATGGGATGCGAGGGAAAAACCATTTCTATGCCAGCTCAACGTGTAAACGGTTTCCCCTGTAATAAAGCCTATGCAGCCATAGAAAAGTTTGGTTTTATTTGGGTTTGGCCTGGTGATCAAGCTTTGGCTGATGAGTCCAAACTCCCAACACTAGAATGGGCAGATCATCCTGAGTGGAGCTATGGCGGTGGTTTATTCCATATTGATTGTGATTATCGTTTGATGGTCGACAACCTTATGGATTTGACCCATGAAACCTATGTTCATTCGAGCAGTATTGGGCAAAAAGAAATTGATGAAGCACTCCCTGTCACCAAGGTCGATGGTGATCATGTCATTACTGAACGTTATATCGAAAATGTCATCGCTCCCCCATTTTGGCAAATGGCACTTCGTTGTAATAACTTAGCAGATGATATTGCTGTAGATCGTTGGCAACGCTGTCACTTTGTTGCTCCAAGTAATGTACACATTGAAGTGGGTGTCGCTCATGCTGGACATGGCGGATATCATGCCCCCAAAGATAAAAAAGTGTCATCGATTGTGGTTGATTTTATTAGCCCTGAAACAGAAACCTCGCATTGGTATTTTTGGGGAATGGCACGTAATTTTCAACACGATAACCCGACCCTCACTGATCTCATCCGCGAAGGTCAAGGCAAAATCTTTACCGAAGATTTAGAAATGTTGGAACAGCAGCAACAAAATATTTTGCGAAATCCCCATCGCCAGTTACTGATGCTGAATATCGATGCTGGTGGCGTACAGTCACGTAAAGTGATTGACCGATTACTGGCACAAGAAAGTACGCTCACCCCTGAAACAACAAAACATAAGTTTCCAAATATTCGGGTGATTTAAAGGAGAATAAACATGGACGTTGTTATTAATAAAATTCATCAGCTTACTCCATCAATTCGAGCATTTGAATTGGTTTCAAGCAATGGTTCTGCCCTTCCAAGCTTTGAGGCAGGTGCACATATTGATGTACATCTCAAAAATGGCTTAACCCGCCAATACTCACTTTCTAACTGTTGTCGTGAAAAACATCGTTATGTGATTGGTGTTTTACATGATGAGCATTCCAGAGGTGGCTCTCGTTGCATGCATACCGAGTACCGTGAAGGTGATCAATTACGTATTGGCGCACCACGTAACTTATTTGAAATTCATCCTCATACCCAAAAGGCAATCTTATTTGCAGGCGGTATCGGCATTACCCCGATTCTTTCAATGGCGTATCGACTTAAATCCCAGCGGATCCCATTTGAATTGCATTATTTTGTTCGTAGTCATGAAATGATTGCTTTCTATGGAAATTTAACCGAGCACTTTGCAGGCCAGATTCATTTTCATATTCAAGATCAACCAGAAACTCAATGTGATATGTCGTCCGTCTTGGAGCAGAACGCATCTGATAAACATTTATATGTTTGTGGGCCAGCAGGTTTTATGGCATTTGTGATGGAGTCAGCTCAACACATGGGCTGGCAAGCAGAACAACTTCATCAAGAACACTTTGTCGCACAAAAGTCAGAGACATCTAACAATGCAGCGTTTACCATTGAAATCAAAGGCAGTGACCGGCGAATCGAAGTGCAGCCTCATCAAACAGCAACCCAAGCCTTAATTGAAAATGGTTTTGATGTCCCTATCTCTTGTGAACAAGGTATCTGTGGAACCTGTATCACACGTGTGCTTGCAGGAATTCCAGATCACCGTGATGTATTTATGACTGACGAAGAACATGCATTAAATAACCAGTTTACCCCCTGCTGTTCCCGCGCAAAATCTACAAATTTGCTGATTGAACTCTAATGAAAAACAGCCCTTTGATTCGATTAAAAGAGCTGCTTAGGGTCTGTTGATATTTCTTTTCGGTTTTATTGAGACAACACGTTTCTTAAAGTCTCGCCCAAAACCACAACACTACTATGTTCCCGCATCAATGTTTCAGCACGCCCAGCTTGTCTATGCATTAAAGCATCGTAAATTGAACAGTGCTGTAGATGAGCATAATGTAAGCGACGATATTCTGAAAGTGCTTGAGTTTGGTCATAGGTAATGGCTTGGGCCGAGGCCATGGGCAACTGATTGTTTTTGGCTAAGGCTTGGATCAATGCAACATTTTGTGCACCTTGAATAATGGTATCGTGAAAAATCACATTAAAGTGATGATAACGTTCCAGTTCATGATCACCAAACTCAGTTTTTCCATCAAAAAGTTTTTCAGTTTCGACAATGCAATTTTGTAGTGTTTTTTTCTGTTCTTCCGTCAAACCTTGTTCTGCAATGGTTTTAGCAGCCAGTCCTTCAAGGATGCCACGCACTTCAAGTGCATCATTGATCAATTTTTCTGAAATTTCTCGAACCGTATAACCTCGAGTCGGATTTTTAATCAGCAAGCCTTCTTGCTCAAGCAAACGAAATGCCATACGCACAGGCTGTCTGGACACCCCAAGCAACTCAGCCGTTGGGATCTCTGCCACTCTGGCACCGCCCTCTAGCTCCCCAGCAATAATCATTTTTCTAAGTTTAATTAAAACTTGTTGACCTGAAGACATTCACTGTCACACGCTATCAAAAATACTCTTTGATGCTAACAAGTTCATCTATAAAATGAAAACAAATTTTCGATTTGAATCTATTTGGTTTGCAGCTTCAAAAAAGCCTGATCAATTTTTGGCGTTTGAGGTCCACAAATATGTCCATTCTTTATGATATAGCCACTAGATAAGGTCAAAATCAGTAAGATAATGATCTTTAAAGCTGATTTTGACATATAATTTTCTCATCTAAGGCTTCTGGCTATTATACATACCAGCTGCCACATACTTAAAAATAACCTGTATATCAATCTCTTATTAGATTTTCAAGCTATATAGATTCAAGAATCTACTTATTTGATCATGCTCATATCCTGCTTTAAGGAAGACATTCTGGGCGTGGATTATTATAGTCTTCCAGATCACAAGCCTCTGGATGCCGTGCATTCAGCTTACAATATTGATAATTCGTGTTTTTTTTGCAATATTCACTATTCAATCTCCTATTAATATCAGGAGTGGGTATTTCTGCCTCTGGAGCACACGCTGCTAAATTCTTGTCACGATGATTATAGCACCATCTGGCAGGTCCACCCAGCGCCTTATAGCCTGCAACCTCCATGCAAAATGCAGCGAACGCTAGATCATCATAGGTTCGAGAGCTCAAAAAACCTGATGGAGTGTCAAAACCACATTCCAGCAGTTTCTTTTTTACCTCAATAAGCTCTACACCTTGTTTCGACCATGCCTTAAATGATGGTGGCGGTGGTTGAAACATCTTTTCAGAACATCCAGATGTGAATATGCCGACCAAGACGAGAAATAGCAGATTTCTCAGTTTTTTTGGATACCTAGTCTGCTTATTCACTTTTTCTTCAACTTCAAGATTTACTAAAACACTATTGGGTAAAGGTTTTCTTGTTATATTTGATCTTTTCATTTTGGCGTCCCCCTTGAGTTCAATAAGATGCAAAGGATACCAGCTAGGATACAAGGCTTATTCTATTATGACCAGTTAGGTCTACTACCTAAATTAAATAAACCAACTTTGTGTTTGATGGTTTGGTTGTTTGTATAAAAAAGAAAGCCACCTATATTTAATTAAGATTTAAGACCTTGATCAAAATAGGTAACTTTCTATTTTTCAAAATTAATGACTAAGCAAGTCTGAATGGCTACTCTGCATCTCATTAAATGTTTTAATTTCATAAGGTAAACCCACATAGTTTTCAGCCAATGTGGTTAAACCCGCATGTGAATCTAAAATATAACTCAATTCAGCCTGCTTAATTTTATGATCAAACTCACTTTCCGTTTCAAAACGATGTAGTAAATGCGTCATCCACCATGAAAAACGTTCTGCTTTCCACACACGTTTTAAGCATTTTTCAGAATATTCCTCAATGCCTTGTTCTGAACCATTGAGATAAAATTCAATTAAGGCATTTGACAAATAAGCGATATCAGATGCAGCTAAATTTAAACCTTTTGCTCCTGTCGGCGGAACGATATGTGCGGCATCTCCTGCTAAAAATAGTTTCCCAAATCGCATTGGTTCTGTCACAAAACTGCGTAAAGGTGCAATACTTTTTTCAATTGAAGTGCCTGTAACCAAATTTTTACGACTTTCTTCATCAAGGCGATTTTTTAACTCATCCCAAAATCGTTGGTCAGACCACTCATCAACGTGATCCGTCACTGGAACTTGCAAATAATATCGGCTACGGGTTTTTGAACGCATACTACATAAAGCAAAACCACGTTCTGACTGCACATAGATCAATTCATCTGAAACAGGTGGAACATCTGCAAGTACACCTAACCAGCCAAATGGATAAATCTTCTCAAAAGTTTTGATTTTATCTTGAGGCACACTTGCACGACAGACTCCATGATAACCATCACAGCCTGCAATAAAATCACATCTAAGCTGGTACGATTGACCATTTTGCTGAAAGCTAACATACGGGTTTTGCTCAAAATCACGAATTTGCACATTCTCTGCTTCGTAGTAAGTGCACAAACCAGCCGCTTCACGTGCATGCATTAAATCTTTTGTGACTTCCGTTTGTCCGTAAACCGTAACTTGCTTCCCCTGAGTTAACTCAGATAAATCCACACGATGCTTTAAGCCATTGGTTAAAATTTCAATACCATCATGTGCTAAGCCAAACTTGTTTAGATTTTCATCCACACCCGCTTGCTTCAATAAATCAACCGATACTTGTTCAAGTATCCCTGCTCGAATACGTGCAGCTACATATTCAGCACTGCGTTGCTCAATGATCACATGGGAGATACCTGCTTTAAACAACAATTGTCCAAGCAATAGCCCTGCTGGGCCTGAACCAATAATCGCCACTTGTGTGGTTAAATTTTCCATAACATTTTCTCCATATCCTGACCATTAAATTAATTTTTTTGATCTCTTTTTGATATGGTGAAAATTGGATAATCGCCGTATAGTGGCAACAATGACCGTATATCGGCCATAAAATTATACTCGGGAATGGATGAGCGATGAGATACGATTTAATTGAGAACGAAGTTTCAGGTGAAACCATTAAGCAAGATGATTACATTGCTGGACTCGCCAAAGGACTAAGCTTGCTTGAAGCCTTTGGGGTTGATCGTCAAAAACTCAATTCGACTCAAATCGCAGAACGCACAGGATTGAGCCGTACAGCGGCACGAAGATATTTACGCACTTTAAAATATTTAGGTTATTTAGAAACTGATGATCACTACTTTTGGTTAACTCATAAAGTATTACGCTTATCGAGCTCCTATTTAAGCTCTGCACATCTGCCTAAAGTTGTGCAACCTATTCTCAATCTATTAAGCGCACAAACCAGTCTGACTTTTTCACTGGTGGTTTTAGATGAACATGAAGTCGTTCCAATTGCCCGAAGCTACCTACCTCAACACGATAATTTACGCCTCAGCCCGTATGGGATGCATTTGGGCAATCGTTTGCCTGCACATGCAACCTCAACAGGCAAGGTTTTATTGGCAGCGTTAAATCTAGAAGAACAAAAACACTGGGTAAATAAATATACTTTGAAACGCCTCACCGCTTATACCATTCAAGATGAAGTCCAGTTTTATCAAGTATTGGCAGAGATTCAAAAACAAGATTATTGTCTATCAAAAGAACAACATGAATTAGGGGTTATTGCGATTGCAGTTCCAGTATTAAATGCACAAGGGAAAGCCGTCGCTGCATTAAACTGTATTGCACAAACACATCGTGTCACTGAAGAACAGCTGATTCAGCAAGTTTTGCCTTTACTGAGAAATACAGCTTATGAGTTAAGGAGTATGGTTTAAAACACGCTGAAAAAATTTTAATTGGGGCCAATCTTGCAGCCGACGTATCAATAGAACTCAAATATTTTTTTAGTCTGTAAATATACTTGTACAAAGCAACATAAATTTATAAAACATAAAAATCTGTATTGATTTTTACCACCAGCTTAAAAGATAATAATTATTATTCGCATATTTATAAAAATCAATTTTATGACCCAATCTATTCTTATTCAGCCAATAGCAAATCGTGTACTCAGCTCTATGACTTTGGTCAGTTATAAAAATACAAACAGATGCTGTAAAACACCTGTTTCTGCTAAAAGCACTATCAGCCAACAATTAAACCTGAACTGAATTTAATCTCATTTTTCTGTAAATCATCAGTCCCCGTACTTGAGCAATCAATAAGTTTACTCGACTGGGTTAATCACACCACTGTTATCGAATAGGTCATTTTTCATGTTGAAGAAAACTTCTCTCTACTTGGCGGTAGGCGTGTTGATCATGCAAATCTCAATACATACTTTTGCCGATAACAGCATTCGTATTGGAGAAACACAAAATATATCTTCCGCTATTCTAAATGAAAAAAGACCAATCCAGATCTATCTCCCTGCTACATATGGCAAATATCCCAAGCAAAAATATCCTGTGATTTATCTATTAGATAGCGAAAGTAACTTCCATTATTTGACAGGAATTGTGGAAAAATTATCGAAGTCACCTTACCCTTCGATTCCTGAAATGGTCGTTGTTGGGATCGTCAATACAGATCGTGCTCGAGACTTAACCCCAACCAAGCAAAAGCCTGAAATTAATGAAGGACGACTGATTGAAGGTGAAACTGGCGGAAATGTCGCATTTTTTAAATTTTTAGAATCAGAGCTCATGCCTGATATTGAGAAAAAATATCGTACTAATGGGTTAAATATATTGATTGGTCATTCTTTTGGAGGTATTACCGCACTCAATCATATGCTCAATGGTCAACAAAATATCCAAGCCTATATTGTCCATGACCCTAGTATTTGGTGGGATGATGAGATCATGCTGAAACGTTTTAAGGAAGCGAACAATCAAGATTTTCAGCATAAAACTTTATTTTTAACCCAAGTTGGTGCCAGTGAAAATACAGACAGTTTAGACAACCATTACAAGGGTATCAAAAAGTTCAATCAATATTTAAGTCAACAGCCTTTTACTCAACTGAACTATAAATATGTCCAGTATGAGGGTGAAGATCACGGTACTGTACCAATCAAAGGTAATCTTGATGGTTTGCGTTATATTTTTGAAGGTATGCGAGTCAATATTAAAGCGATCCCAGAAAATCCCAATCTTATAAAACAACATTATGCTCAATTAAGTCAAAACTTAGGTTTTGAGATACAACCCAGTGAGGCTTACTTAGATCGTGTTTTAGACTATTTAAAGCGTTCAAACAATCCAAAAGTGATACAACAATTTCAGGACTATATCCTTTCGATCTATCCTCAATGGCGTGTTAAAACATCATCATAAAAACGTATATGATTTAAATGTGCCGCATCGATGTGACCGCTTATTTAAAGTGTTCACATCAATGCAGTTTTTATTCTCTTTACACACTGTTGTTTGAGATTGAATTTTTATACACGCAAAAAATTAAATACGCAAAGCATGCAATTTTAAAGCCTTCAATCATCTACTCACTGATTATTACTTTAATTCAAGAGAGGGAGGACAGAGGCCATCTTTAGGCTGTATTGGATTCCAGTAAAAGCTTCTTGCGATCTTTTCTTGGTCAAATAAAATTTTAAACTGACATGTTGTAATAGTGTCATTGGTACGGTCTGCAGTCGTGAAATGGAACAAATAATTCCATTCTCTAGCTCTCCAGCCATCCTCATATTGAGGTCGACCAATCAGCGCGTAAAGTTGATCTTTGGTCATTCCTGCTCTGACTTGATTCAAGTTCTGTACATTTGGGAATGTTCCCGCTTTTTTATTTAAAATGACATCATCCACCTTGTGCCATTTCGCTTGCTCGGTTTTACCCTCTTTAGAAATAATGGTTCCTGTGGCACAAGCACTCAATGTTACGGCAATTAAACTCAATATTAATAAATTTTTCATATGTCGACTCTCGCATAAATTCTTGTTCTCGTTAATTTGAATCCAAAAAATGGTAAGTTAAGACACTGTTTACATGGCTAAAATGCCTTAGCTTCCCTAAACTACCATTGGATCCCAGTACCTACAGTTCCCCCAAAATCACCACGCGAGTTACCACTTCCACTCACCTTAAACACCCATCGACCATTATCTGAAATTGATGACATCCCGATCGCATACCCACTTTCTCCACGATAAGTCCCCCCACTGATTGCCATCATACTTTTGCCTGGAATATAAGCTTGAGGTAAACCTGCTGTTGCAAGTGCTTGCGCATTCCCTGCGCTGGCTCTTTTCTCTAAATCATCTATTCGACCATTGGTGTCATAAAATACTTGCTCTAAACGATCGCCTAGATTGGTAATTTTATTACCTAAATCAATATCAGCCTGATTAAGCGCACCTAAGGCATCACCCACATTATGATATGAGCCGTTATTTACATTGTAGGTTGGCGGAGTGAACTGACCATTTTCATATTTTGCGCCACCGCCTAAAGATGTTGTGATGTATTGATTTGATGTATTGAGTTGTGAACCATTAACCGCATCTTTTGAAGTGCTGGATACTTCACCTGCTGCAACATTGGTGATTTTTTTATTCCCAGCATTTATTCCATTTTGATCTATTGCAACATCACCCACTTTGACTGTGTTTGCTATGACATTATCTGCAGTAACCGTATTTGCGGTAACTGTGTTAAATTTTACGTCATCCGCTGTTGCAACCTTATATTCCTTACCTCCTAGGCTATTGGTTGTTTCAGTGACCGTCATATTCTGCCCAGCAATAACTGTAGCATGTTGCCCAGCTTTTTGGTTGATTGAGCTAATCGCATCATTAATGTTGGTTGCACCTGTCCCACCGATGTTGGTAATGGTATTGCCATCTCCGCCTTGGAATGCACCATCCCCAATAATATTATGAATCTGGCTTCCATTCACCGCATCTTTACTGCTCTGAGCAATACTCCCCTCTGCAACATTGGTGACTTTATTACCCGCAGCATCAATACCATTTTTAGTCACACTTGGCCCGCCAGTAATGCTAAGACCATCATTATTGATTACGGTATTGCCTGCGGTCACACTGTCAACCTGAATATCTTTGGCTAATTCGACACTGACATTATTGGCATTGTTACTGATATTAATATTGCCATCTTTGTTACTAAAATCGACCGTATCGCCTGATTTGACTGGATTACTATTGGTTCCATTGGTGGTCAAATTCCAACCTTGGTTTGCAGTTTGAATACGATCGCTCACCGCTTTAAGCTGATCCTCTGTCGCAGCTTGACCACTGACAAAGTTATTTGGATTAAATGTTTTATTGGTCAGCCCACCAATAGTCCCTGTTGCACCATTCACAGTTACAGGGTTTGCACCGCCCACAATAATTTGTGTTGGTCCCATTTGGGTTTGATAAATACCATTGCTTAGATTGATACTGCCTGCACCAATCCAACTACTATTATTACTTGCATCACTCACCAATGTACCATCGACGGTACTGATATTCGATTTAGCGCCATCTTTCAGTTCGACTTTGCCATCGCTGATTTTGCTTTTACCAACCGTTAAGCTTCCTGCAGAAGTAAGATCAATATTTTTTGCTAACTCAACCTGTACTTTTCCAGCTGCCACCTTGGTACTGATATTACTGTCAGCACCAATTACATCAACGCTTTCACCTAATTTCTTGTTTACTGTATTGCCATCCTGAGCGGTTAAAGCAAAACCGGCATCATTCAGTCCAGTTTGGATTTCTTTAAGCTGTTCTTCTGTAGCTGCACGACCTGTGGTAGCAAAATCTTTACCTGATGTAGTCTTATTGGTTAAACCTTCTAGAGTGCCTTTATTGGCATCAAGTACAACTTGATTGACCGTATTTTTGACGCTGATCACACCAGAACTGATCACACTTTGAGTGCTACCATCTTGTATGGTCATACCATCTTTATTCAGTACAGTGGAGTCCGTTGCGGTACCCGCAGTGACGCTATCAATATTCAGGTCTTTATTTAAGCTAAAATCAATGGTTGTCGTTCCATTACTGTCATTTTTTGCACTGACATTTAAATTAGTTTCACCTGTCGCTAAGCCAACATCGACCGTATCGCCTGGTTTGACTTGCGTTGTCCCCAAAATAGCATCTGTTTTGACGTTCCAGCCTTGATTGGCATTCTGAGCAACATCACTGACTTGTTTTAACTGCTCTTCAGTCGCAGCTTGTTTTTGATTGTAACTTGCATTTGGATCCCAAGTGGTATTGCTTAAACCACTCACCCTTCCTGTTGAACCATTCACCGTAACTGGATTTGCACCACCTACAACAATTTGTGTTGGGCCGACTTGGGTTTGATAAGTGCCATTACTGACATTGATATTTCCTGCACCTAACGTACTGCTATTGCTACCATCACTGACAATTGTGCTATTCACTGTACTAATATTCGATTTGCCCGCATCTTTTAATTCAACTTGACCATCTGTAATTTTACTGGTACCGACCGTTAAACTGCCTGCACTACTCAGATCAATATTTTTGGCGAGCTCTATTTCAACTTTGCCACCAGTGACTTTGGTGGCAATATTGCTATCGGCACCAATAACCTCAATACTTTCGCCCAATTTTTTGTTAATGGTATTGCCGTCGCCAGCCGTTAAGCCAAAGCCCGCATCATTGAGCCCAGTTTGCATCTGTTTGAGCTGTTCTTCTGTGGCAGCGCGACCGACTGTAGCAAAGTCATTACTGGATGTGGTTGTATTGCTTAGGCCTGTAATTGTTCCTGTATTACCATTGACTGTTATTGGATTTCCACCTGTGGCAGGTCCAATCTTGACCACTGGCTCAAGCCCAAAGCTAATGCCATTATTGCCTGTGTTGGTAATTTTAATGTTGCCATCGGTTGCACTAAAATCAACATTTTCACCGAGACCAATCGTATCTTTTGCTGCACTGTCAGCATTTGCACTAATGCTAAATCCTTTATCGATAATCTGTTTAATCTGGCTACCATTTACAGCATCCATAGAGCTATCACTAATATCACCCAATGCAACATTGGTCACTTTATTGGTCCCCGCATTGATTCCTGTCACGGTCACACTTGGTGAATTCGGCACAGCACCGCCACTTGCGTTTACAAAAGTTAAGCCTTTGCTATCGATCACTGTGCCACTTGCATTTACACTATCGAGCTGAATATCTTTAGCGAGTTTAATGGTTAGTTTATTGTCGGTACTGTCTGCAACCACACCGATGTTATTGTCGGTTAAATTACTCGCAACAGATTCACCACCGACAATACTCAAGCGTTGCCCCAATCTACGATCGACATTCACACCGGCATTATCTCCAGCAAATGTAATTGGTGTTGCCAATTGATCCTCAGTTGCAGCGCGCCCAGATAAATAGTTACTTGGATCAAAAGTGGTATTGGTTAATCCTGTAATCGTGCCATTTTTGCCATTAATGGCAATGTTTGCCCCACCAGGAAGTCCACCCACATTAACGATTTCTGCAAGTTTTAGATCGACATTTGCACCAGTGTGACCAATGGCTAGATTGCCATCACTATTTGAAAAATCGACTGTATCCGTGGCTGCAATATTTGTAGTGCCTGTAGCGTCTTTATTGGTGGTTAAATTCCAACCTTTATTGGCATTTTCAGCCACCTCATTGACTAACTTAAGCTGTTCTTCTGTTGCTGCACGCCCCATTTTGGCAAAGTCTGATTCAGTTAAAGTTTTATTGGTCAGTCCTGTCAAAGTACCTGTTGTGCCACTTAACACAACATTATTGCTCGCATTTTTTAAGTTAATGGTATTGGCATTTATGCTATTACTGCTTGCCCCAGCAGTAATCACTGTCTGAGTGGAGGTGCTGATATTACTATTATTGGCGCTGTCTTTAATTTCCACCTGCCCATCTGTAATTTTGGAAGTGCCGACACTTAAGCTTCCTTGAGCGGTCAGGTTGACATCTTTGGCCAATTTTAATTGCAAAGTATCGGTACCATTACTTACAACCCCCAGATTGCCATCTGTAAGTACCCCAGTCGCTCCACCAGTGAGCTTTAATTGCTCACCCAATTTACGCTCTACTTTCGCGCCAGTGTCTCCGGCAAAACTTAATGGCGTGTCTGCTAAATCGGTAATGGCTTGATTGGTTTGATACAATTGACTGCCATTGATTGCATCTGTACTTGAGCTACTGATACGCCCAGCAGCGACATTGACAATGGTTCGTTCAGCCCCGACATCCCCGACACTTACACTAGAAGATACAGCGGGAGCTCCTGCAAAATTATAGGTGTTGCCATTAATTGTGGCTGATTTGGTTGCCACATAAGCTGCCGAAACTGAGTTATTTCCTAAAACTACAGCATTTTCATGTGATGCTGTTGCAGACTTACCCAATACAGTTGCGCCTTTCGCACTCACCGAAGCACTATTTCCGATTGCGACTGCATCCTCTTGAAGTGCATTGGTTCCCGTACCCACCGCAATTGAATTTAAAGCGTTTGCATTGGATTGTTTGCCAAGTGCAATCGCATTGATTCCATTTGAAGTTGCATTATTACCTATCGCAGTGGCATCTTTAGCACGACTTACACTGTTGACACCAAACGCTATCGCATTTTCACCAGCACTTTCTGCGTTTTGACCAATTGCCGTGCCCTTTGCTGCATAGCTTTTTGCTTGAGAGCCTATTGCCAAACCATCTTGAGAAGTACTGTTTGCATCTGAACCTATTGCAGTCGAATTCACACCCGAAGCTTTAGCATTATCTCCATAGGCCATACTGTCTTCAGCAGTTGCTGTGGCAAAGCGTCCTAATGCAACACTCTGTGCACCATTGGCTTTAGACTGATAACCAATTGCCGTCGCATTATCTCCCTGAGACAATGCTTGACGACCAATTGCAATCCCTTGATCTGCGGAATTAACTTCAGCGTCACTTCCTACTACGACCGCATAGTTTGACTTGGTTCCATCCGCCTCAGAACCATTCCCGATGACAATACTATCTTCGCCACGGCTTTCTGCGCTTTTTCCCATCGCAATATTATTTGTACCTGTGGCAATCGAAGAATCACCGATTGAAATTGAGGAAACCCCTACTGAACCCGCACCCGCACCAATCGCAACTGATTTTTCTCTTGCTACAATCACATTACTACCTAAAGCAACACTCCCCGCTGCAAGGGAAGATGTACTGGCACTCGGGCCAATTGCTAAAGAATTGTCGCCATTTGCCCCTGTATTGTTTTTATTATTGATATCCGTGGTATTTACTGAAAAGTATTGTGGTCCTGCTTCCGCAACAGCTGTTTTTAATTGCCCAAAATTCACCGCTGAGGACAGATCATTTTCATCGCCTTTTACGTTGCGAATAATCGTTCCATCAGTACCGACTAAATTCACAACTGATTTGTCTGAGTTATACAACACAGCATCAGGTACTACGCCACCAATTTGTCCTGTACCCAGTAAATCAAAAGCATCTTGAATTGTTGTTGGAAGCTTACTGGTATTTCCTGAAGAATCTTTAACATTGACTTGGATTAGAGGTAAAGTACCGCCACTTCCAATAGTTGCAGGATTACCTTTTGCATCCGTTGCGCCCATCACACGGATAATGTCATTTTGTAAAGCTTTAATCTGATTGACCGTCACCGCATCTTGCAATTCTGAACCATCTGCAACATTGGTAATTCGACGTTGCTCATTTTTATTCCCGACCGAAACAATGTTAAAGCCCCCCACACCACCAGAGACATTGGTGATATAACCATTTCCAAGTGAGTTATTTTGCGCAATACTTCCTGAACCTAATGCCACATCACTTTGACCTGCTAAAGAATCCAAGCCAATTGCAACCCCTGAAGTACCCGTCACAATCGAGTCATAACCGAGTGCAACACCACCTTGAGCAACACTTGCTCGTGTTCCAACTGCAACCCCTAAACTTTCAGTAAATGTTGCCGCACCGATCGCCACTGAGCTTTGTACGGTAGCATTTCTATCTTTATTGCTGCCAAAACCAATTGAAATATTCTGATTACCCGATAAGTTTGTTCCTGCATCGCTACCTAAAGCAATATTGTAATCAGAACATGTTGAGTTGACTGTTGAATTGCTACCCGCACCAACCCCTATAGCAATCGATTGGTTACCACTAATATTTTGTCCTGCGTTTGCTCCAACGGCGATATGCCCATTGCGGTCAAATGTACCAGAACCAATAGAACCTACTCCTGCTGCACTACCAATTGAAACACCATTAACCACACTGGATTTTGCGCCATCACCTAATGCAATTGAACTCGCACCTCCTGAAGTCGCTTGATTTCCGATTGCAACGCTCGCAGTTCCACTTGCAGATACTGAATTTCCGATCGCATTGGCATTTGTCGCAGCGGATGCCGAGGTTCCTATCGCATTGGCATTGGTTCCCACGGCACTTGCACCCTGACCAATCGCATTTGAATGCGTTCCTGTTGCTATAGCTGCATCCCCAATCGCAATACTTGAAGGCCCACCCGCCAATGCAGAAGAGCCTAATGCAACACTTTTATCGCCAACAGACATATTGGCACCATTTTGCAAAGCTGTAAGGAACTGATTCACTTGCGTTGCAGAGACAGCAACCCCATTAATTTCAGTAATAGTACTTGGATCCGTTCCCATTGCGGTGACAGGAATACCATTGATTGCAATCAGTTGCGTATTGGATACGTTATAAGTCGGGGTCAATGCTCTCGCTTGACCACCATTTCCGATAGAGGTTGAATTGGCGCCAAGTGCGCCTGTTTCTTTACCAAAAGCAATAGAATAATCATTGATGGCATTGGCTGTATTTCCGACAGCAATACTATTGAGTCCTGTAGCATTTGAGAGATGACCGATAGCGATTGATAGCTCACCTTCAGATTTTGCCACAGGGCCTATTGCAAGAGAATTTAAACCATTGGCTTGTGAATCAACAAGCGATGAGTTGGTGTGGAAGTATTTGATACCTTGACCACTTTGGAAAAGTAAATCATTCACTTGCCCGCCTGTCACTGCATCTGTTGATCCCGCAGCAATATTACCATTGGCTAAATTTGTGAGCTTATCGCCACCCAGGTCTAAACCATTTGCTGTACTGGTCAATACAGTATTATTTGCAGTATCACCAATTTTTACCGAGTTAAACTCTGGATCATCCACAGTGGAAATTGAAATATCCGTACCCGCATTGGTTACAGCAATATTTTTACCATTCACAAAATTCACGGTATCTGTAGCTTTTACGGCGCTCGACGTCCCACCATTGCTTTGTATATTCCAAGTTTGATTCTTCAGCGAATTCAAATCCGTCGCAGATGCCTTGCTGGTTAATCCAGTGTTTACATCATTGACCTGACTATTCAAGCTATTGAAATCCGACTGTGACACTTTCGTCGCCAGCCCTGTGCTTGAATCATTCACTTGGTTATTTAAGCGATCAAAATCAACCTGTGATACCTTAGTGACCAACCCCGTAGAAGTATTATTAACTTGATCATCAAGAGTATTTAAATCATTTTTTGTTTGATTTAAATCAGTATTTACTATTGTTAATGAAACACCATTTGCAACTACATCTCCAGTTGCAGTTAAACTACCATTTACATTTAAACTCTCGTTAATATCTTGCGCTAAAATAGCATTTGAATTAACAATAAATAATAAAAACATCGAACCTTTCACAATTTTATTAATTTTCGATTTCTTATTACCTTTTACAATTTCAGAAACTACAACCCAGCTCCCTATTGCAGTATTCCAGACCAATTTATACACTTTATTCATGATATATATACCTACATTTATAATGATGTTTTGATTTATTAATTACTTTTCAAATAAAATGCACAATATATTTATATTTTTCTATACTGTTTACCAAACGATACACTTTGCTAACACCAGAAAAACAAATATCCAATATTAAAATAAATAATATATTATTTTCAATAATTTATGATAAAACAACCATCGATACAAACACCTTAAAAATACAAAAGAATTTGTTTATATTTATTAACTTTTAATAAAAAATTACCAATCAACATAGTTCCATTAGAAATAAATAAGAAATT
>NZ_WJYH01000071.1:0-16731 GCF_009668065.1 Acinetobacter sp. RIT698 | reverse complement strand
TAATCAATAAAAAAGAATCATGATTGAATCGGTTTAAAATAAGGTTTTTTGGCTTTTACTTTCTTTTGAAAGCGGTTTGGATTTAATTTTTGCAATAAATTTTGGGGAATCGGGCAAGCTTGATTAAGGACCAAAGCCACCAAGATTTCACTACACAAGGGCGCAAATAAAAAACCTTTAGAGCCAAGCCCAGAAAATGTATAAATCTCTTTCTCAGCTTCAACTTTTCCCAGTAATGGAAAATAGTCCAGACTTTGGGCTCGTACAGAAGCACGCCCGTGCCATTCATCTACTTTGCAGAGTGATTCTGCGTATTGTGGAAACACACTGTGGATAAGTTCATAGTTATGCACATGGTCTTCAAGCAAAACTTCAGTGTCATCACGATTGGGATAAAAAGAAGCACCTAAAATCAAATGCTGCTCATCAAGCTGCATGCAGTAGCCACCATAACTGTAGGCGTATTGTGGATCTAATCGGTGTTTAACATTGTTGAGCCAACTGACTTGTCCACGGATCGGTTTGAGTATCGGGAACTGATCAAAAAAAGCATGGCTTTCCTTGGCACAACATACAATCACATGATTAAAATCACCAAGATCTGTGTGCTGGCTATTTTGTAGTGTTAATTGATGATGATTCGATTGAACAATACTATGAATGTGAGCATGTTTAAATTGAATCAGCGGATGTTCAAGAATTTGGTCTTTGAGTTGCTGGGGATAAATTGAACCCGCTTGAGTGAGCTGTAAGCTCTCTAGCGTGGTTTGTAGCTCTAAATCATCGGCTGTTTGAGTTTTGAGTAAATCTTGAGGATATTGCGCTGCTAAACCCAGTAAATGTTCAGCATTTTTTTGTGCTAATTGTTGAACCGCAATAGCACGAAAAGCCTGAAATTTTGGATAGTGCTGTAGGGCATGTTGCCAAGCCAAGGTCATTAAATGTTCCGAACTTTGCTCGATAGGGCATAGTTTCGGATTTAATAAGGCCAGAGGATTACCAGAAGCACCTGCTAAAGGCGCTGATTGGTCGTAAATCGTAACTTGATGTCCTCTTTGGGCAAATCCCCATGCGCAGCTTAAACCTGCAATTCCAGCACCAATGATGGCAATGTGGCGTTGATTTAAATTATTTTGATTTTTCCCTATTTTTTTTTGAATGTTTTGCGCTGCAAGGTCCATTGACTGAGATTGATTTTCTTCGGCTGCTTGTTCAGGCGCATTCCAAATGGCTTTTAGCATTTCACGTTTATGACCAAAACCGCGCGGACGTGAAATAGTGATTCCATGCTGTTTTAGACCCCGTTTAAGCACACCTGCCACGCTAAATGAGGCAAAAGTTGTTCCAAAATCTGACAGTCTGACAATATTGTTTAAAACTTTGTCTTCCCACATGTCTGGATTACAAGAAGGGGCAAATCCATCTAAAAACCATGCGTTAACTTGTTGGGCTTTTATCATTGCTGGAAATACATCATGTGCATCACCTAACCACAGATCAATTGAAAAACGCGCTTCTGGAAAGCTTAAACGGTGACAACCAGCGATGGGCAATGGATAGTGTTGAATCAACTGATCAGAAAATTGTTGAAGTTCAGTCCAGACCTTTAACGCACGGGTTAAATCCTGTTTAGACAAGGGGAACTTCTCTACACTGATCACATGTAGGTGGCTATGATTATCTGGACGAACATTGTGCCAAAGTTGCCACAATGCCAAAATATTTAATCCTGTACCAAAGCCAGTTTCACCAACACAGAAATATTCAAAATCATCTAAATCTGCAAGTCGTGTTGAAAGATCATTACCATTCAAAAATACGTGTCGGGTTTCAAGTAACCCGTTGTCTTTAGAAAAATAGACATCACCAAATTGTTTGGAAATTGGAACTTCAATTCCATCAATACATTGCCAGTCTAAATCGGCAGTTTGAATGGCATTTGACAAAGCAGATTACCTTTTGATAATTAAAATGAAAAAACCTGACATTTCGCAGTATCAGGTTATAGCGTGAAACTTTCTAAGTGCAAAGTCAAAGCAGTGGGCTTACCACTGACGACGACGTTTGGTATAGATATAACTTGCGATTAAAAAGCCAAGTAAAACACCAACAGCAATGGTCGCAGCACCATATAAGAACATTTGTGCACTTTGTTCACTTTGTAGAACTTGAACTTGTACACCCAGATTGTCATTTTTGAGTTGTAATTCTTGGTTCTGTGAAAGAGCTTCTAAATTAGCCTTTTCAAGTTGCTGTAAACGTGTTGCTTGGTCTTTAACCAAAGCTTTAGCTTTAGCATCTTGAGACGCTTTTTCTTTGCTAATTTGTTCAGCCGTTAAAGGTTTATTTTCTTGTGCTTGCGCCTGTGTTTGGGTGCTGGAATTTGCACCTGCTACAGCAGGAATAATACTCGGTTTTGGCGGTGCAACAGGTTGGGCCGCCTGAGTAGGCGCTGCCGTCGTTGCTTGAGTCGCTGAAGATTGAGTAGGCTCAGCCGATACAACAGGTGATAAAAGTACAAAAGAACTTAAAGTCAGGCTAAGTAAGCTTTGGACGACAACGCGCATTATGTTATCCCTTAGGCAATGCTTTATTGAATGGTTTAACATCAATATGACTGTAAATCCCTTCTTTTAAGAAAGGTTCATCTTTTAACCATTCATCCAAAGCTTCACGGCTGTCAAAATCGAGAATTAAAGTACTGCCATAAAAACCTGCTTGTGGATTTTCACGATCAATCGGCATCGCGCCAGCCACGATGACACGGCTTTCAGCATCTAACTTCTCGAGTCGAGCTAAATGTTGTGGGCGTACAGCAAGACGTTTTTCTACTGTACCTGCTTGATCTGTACACGTAATTACAAATAATGGCATGATATTTCTCGATTTTCTAAAACACTTTATTCATCGGTAGATTTAAAGTGTTTTCGTAATATAACAAACTGGATAATAATAAAGGAAAACATGACGATCATGTCACCAAATGCTGTAAATTCACCCCAATATTTTCCACCTGCAAATAAAAATGCGAAGAAAATATGTAAACAAGACATGACAATGAACATTGCAGCCCATGCAAAGTTTAGATTTTTCCAGCCTTTTTCAGTCAGGTTTAAAACAGGACCAAATAATCTTTGAATGAGTGGCTTCTTTTCTTTACCAAAATAGGGAGAGAGTAAGAACGCGCCAGCAAAAGCTAAATTCAAAATTGCAGCTTTCAGGCGAATATAGAAGTCATCACTCAACATTAAGGTGATTCCGCCAAAAATGACGGTCATGAACAAAACAAACCATTGTTGTTTATCCAGACGGAATTTTTGGAAAATGAATAATGCACCATAGACCACAAGCATTGAAATAATCAGACCTGTAGTTGCAACAAGAATGTTGTTGTTATTTACACCACCTGCTGAGCCGATCAATTGTAATAATGGATGATCGGTGTTTTTAGGATCAACCGTTTTGTATAAATAAAAGAAAATTATGAGGGGCACAAAGTCTAAAAGTGCTTTCATGTTAAAGTATCTAGTCTGTTCAGGTTGATGGGATAGTATAAAAGATGCAAGGCATAGATTTACATACTCACAGTAATATTTCTGATGGGACTCTGACGCCAGAGTTATTGGTTCAAGCTGCCATCGAGAAAAGCATACATACACTTGCATTGACGGACCACGATAGCATGGATGGCTTAATACAAGCTGAACAATTTGCAAAAAATCAACCAATTCAAATCATTTCAGGTGTAGAAATCTCTAGTCAATGGTCCAGACCTGAGACTAAAAAAAGTTATGGTGTGCATATTGTTGCGCTCAATATGCAAAATCCTGAACCATTACAACAGCTTTTAACGCAACAGAAGAAAATTCGTGCTGAGCGAGCCAAGCAAATCTGTGATCTGCTAATTCCTTTGATTCATCAGGATATTTATGCAGAAGTTGTGGCAAAGGTGGATGGTGAACCTGATCGGATTACTCGGACGCATATTGCCAAGACCCTTGTAGAAAAGGGTTTTGTTCAGCGTGCACAGCAGGCATTTGATAAATACATTAAGGAAGGTAAAAAAGCCTATGTAAAATTTGATGGTTTAGGTTTGGCAGAAACCATTCAGGTGATTCATGAAAGTCAAGGTTTTGCAGTATTGGCACACCCAACACGTTATGATCTATCAGCAACAAATACCCGTTATTTAATTGAAATCTTTGCACAATATGGTGGTGATGCTGTTGAGCTTCCACCCGCAATGGAACCCGCTTCAACACGACAAATGGTTGATCGAATGATTGCTGAACACGGTTTAAAAGTGTCTGTGGGGAGTGATTTCCATGGTGACAATATGCCTTGGATTAAATTAGGCAATATTCCACGTGTCAAAGAAGGGCAAGTTGGGATTTGGGAGAGTTTCCGATAATACACCGTGATGATGTATTCAAATACTTAGATTTTGAATGAGATCAGTTTTTTGAAAGGCATCTCATTTAAATGAAACAAAAAATCCCTCTAGAGCAGAGGGATTTGGGGTTGATTATAAAATCAACTTTCTTTAACAGTATAAGGGTTTTCAAAGCCTAGTTTTTTCAAGATTTCAATTTCGAGTGCTTCCATTTCTTCAGCATCATCATCAGAAGTTTCATGGTCATAACCCATTAAATGTAAGGTGCCATGAACCAACATATGAGTGAAATGCTCAATCGGTGTCTTTTGTTGTTCAATCGACTCTTGTAAAACCACGGGGATGCAAATGACTAAATCACCGATGGGTAATGCATCGAGCATGGGTAAAACTTCTTCTGGAATTTCACTTGGAAAAGACAATACATTGGTGGGTTTGTCTTTTTCACGATATTCAAAATTTAATTTGTGACTTTCATCTTCATCAACACACGCGATTCCGATTTCACAATCTTGGTCTACATCAATATGACGTAGTGTTGTTTCAATGACTTTTTTTACATAGACACGCTTGAGCACCAATTCTGGTGCTTCAAACGCTTGTTGTAACGATAAACTAAGTTTCAAAAACAGTCCTTAAACATTTTCCTGATTTGCAGCAGTATGTTCCTCATGTTGAGCATCTGCGGCAGAATCATTTTCAGAAATTAAGGCTTCTTGACGTGCTTTACGTTCTGCACGTGCTTCAGCACTTAAACGGTATTGTTCACTGTCCCATCCTTCATAAGCCTCTACAATTTTTTGTACCAGCTGGTGACGAACGACATCTCGGGAATGGAAGCGAGTGATGTGAATTTCTTTGATCTTTTCGATGATACGCAATGCGTGAGCAAGACCAGACTGTTGCCCGCGTGGTAAATCGACCTGTGTAATATCCCCAGTGATCACTGCACGAGAACCAAAACCTAAACGGGTCAAAAACATCTTCATCTGTTCAGGGGTGGTGTTTTGTGCTTCATCGAGAATTACAAAGGAATGATTTAATGTACGACCACGCATATAAGCAAGTGGTGCAACTTCAATCACTTGGCGCTCAATCAGTTTTGCAACTTTTTCGAAGCCAAGCATTTCATATAACGCATCATAAAGCGGGCGTAGATATGGGTCGATCTTTTGGCTTAAATCACCCGGCAAGAAACCGAGTTTTTCCCCAGCTTCAACAGCAGGGCGAACCAAAAGGATCCGTTGAATTTCATTACGTTCAAGCATATCTACCGCAGCAGCGACTGCAAGATAGGTTTTACCTGTACCTGCAGGGCCGATTCCGAAAGAAATATCGCTTTGTAGAATACGTTGTACATAACGTTTTTGATTGGCACCACGAGGGTTGATTCGACCTTTACGCGTTTGCAACCAGACATCATCTAAACCTGTATGCTCATTGTCTGAAAGGTCGTCTTGTAACTCACGGTCAGTTTGGCTGCCTTGAATCATCAAATGAATCGTATCAGCACTGATTTGCTGAGAGAGTTCAGCTTCTGCATGCAAACGCTGCAATAAACCTTCAGCTCTCTCAACTGCTTCTAAATCACCATCGATATAGAAGTTATCGTTGCGATGAGAAATGTTGACATTTAAACGTTGTTCGATTTGTTTCAGATGACCGTTATAAGCACCTAACATGCTTTTTAAACGTTCAACTGAAATACCTGGAAAAGCTACTGTACGTCGAATCGCTGCAGTCAAGAGATATCCTTTTTTAAAGTAAAGTCTATACCCTTACATTACGCCACGTCAGGCTCAAGATTCAAGAGTTCTCCATAAACTAAATTTAGGGTCTTAATCTCTGTAACCTCAATCTCTGCAAAGCGTCCGACCCAAGAGGCGTCACCTACAAATGTTACTAAACGTGTATTGTCAGCTGTACCGACCAATAAATTTGGATCTTTATTAGAAACATTTTCAACCAGTACACGTTGAATGGTGCCTAACATCGCATCGGTTTTACGAATACTTGATTGCTTAATCCAGTGTTGAACTTTGGCTAAACGTTCTTTCTTGACTGCATCAGAGGTGTCATCAGGTAATTCAGATGCTGGTGTGCCAGGGCGTTTTGAATAAACAAAACTATAAGAATGATCAAAGTCTAAATCTTGGATAAATTGATAGGTTTCTTCAAAATGTGCATCAGTTTCACCAGGAAAGCCGATGATGAAATCTGAAGATAAATGCATATCTGGACGAGCTTTGCGTAGTTTGGCAATTTTTTCGATATAGACATCAATGGTGTGGTTACGCTTCATCGCTTGTAACACATCATTTGAGCCGCTTTGTACTGGTAAATGCAGATGTGAAACCATTTGTGGTAGGTCACGGTAGCATTGAATTAAATCTTCATTAAATTCGAGCGGATGTGAAGTTGTATAACGTAAACGACCGATTCCTGGAATTTCTGCAACCAAACGTAATAAATCTGCAAAGGTACAAATTTCACCTTCAAAAGTTTCACCACGGTAACCGTTTACATTTTGTCCTAAAAGGCTAATTTCACGAACGCCTTTTTCAGCCAAACCAGCGATTTCTGCCAAGACATCATCCAAAGGACGAGAAACTTCTTCACCACGAGTATAGGGAACCACACAGAAAGAACAGTATTTCGAGCAACCTTCCATGATTGAAACAAATGCTTTGTAACCTTCAACACGCGGTTCTGGTAAAAAGTCGAATTTTTCAATATCAGGGAATGAAATATCTACAAGTTTAATTTTGTCTTTCTTCGGCTTTTCAATTTGCTCAACATGCTGATCCAGCATTTGTGGTAAACGGTGCAAGGTTTGAGGGCCAAAAACCATATCGACATACGGTGCACGTTTTTGAATATTGTCGCCTTCTTGAGAAGCAACACATCCACCAACACCGATGACGAGATCAGGATTTTTTTCTTTTAATTTGCGCCAGCGACCCAGCTCAGAAAATACTTTTTCTTGGGCTTTTTCTCGAATTGAGCAGGTATTCATTAACAGGATATCTGCGTCACTTGGATCTTTGGTTAAAATATAACCGTGTGAGTCGCCTAAAAGATCTGCCATACGATGACTGTCATACTCATTCATCTGACACCCTTGCGTTTCGATATACAGTTTTTTTACTGCACCGTCGGCTGGGGTGTGCTGTGGCTGGGTTACAGTGTTTTCTGAGGCAGCTTTGGCACCATTGGGAATGAAGGTTTGAACCGTCATGGAGGCGTCTTTCCTATGAATAAAGGGAATTTTGAATGTGTACTAAGCCTGCTATTTTAACAGACTCATAAAAGGCGCGCCATTTTATAGCATTTAGAGTGAACTCAGTAAAATATTTAGCGGCTATTGCCATTTATTGGATTGTAGGGCATTGAAAATGAAAATTATGAAGAAAAAATAGAGAACAATATTAATGATGAATCATAAGGTTACATAACACAACAGTAGAAATGGATTAGAATAATTAAACTAGGCACAAATAAGTGCATCAGTATGTTAAAGGCACATCATGCAGGTTGAGAGAAAAACGGTGTTAAAGCAGCAACTTAAGCAAAATAAATTAAAACTTTACCTTTTAGGAACAGTTGCATGTACAAGCCTGCAAGTGGCCCATGCTGCTGAAGAGCAGTTTAATGATGCTTTACGTAATGCAAATAATCCAAGCGCTTTAGAACAGTATCGTTCTTCAATGCAAAATGATGCTTTGGGCTATTATCCTGAGTATTGGTCACTGAATTCAAATCTCGCTTTTCAACCTTCTGCAAATATTATTAGCTTTGCGCAACGTTATCCTCAATCGGCGATGGCGGAAAAGTTAGCTGCGGATTATGTCGAAGAAAAGGTGAAACAAGCAGATTACGCCAGCGCGCAACCTGTATTGCAATATGTCTCTAATCCAGATCAAGCAGAACGTTGTGCTGTTGCTCAAGTTCGTGCGAAAACTGGAGACGTTTTGGTCTATGCTGAATTTAAAGATGTTTGGTTGGCAACCAATTCTCAACCTGAATCATGCAATGGTTTAGGCCGCATGATGCTTAGTAGCCCACTCATGACCGCCCAAGATCGCCAACAACGATTATATGCACAACTGAGAGCAGGGCAGTCTGGTCTAGCCATCGCTACCGCACAAACGATTGGCGTTAATTTATCGTTAACCCAATTGAACCAAATCCAAACCAATCCATTAAATTATTTATGGTCTGCACCAAAAAACAATGTAGAAGATTATGCTTATTTGGTTTATGCATTGGGTCGTGCAGCAGATACGGATTTAACCAGCGCTTTGCAGTCGGTACCTAAGTTGGTTCAGGGTGTACCAGCAGATGTACAAAAATATATTTATCGTACAGTCGGTTATATCGGCGGAACGACCGTCATGAAAAATAATTTTAATCGTGAAGTACTGCAAAATTTTGATGCAAGCTATGGTGTGCCTTTCAGTGCAGAAGAAGCAGAAGTTTATGCACGACAAGCCATTCGATTTGGGGCTTGGGAAAGTGTGATTCGTGCAATAGACAGTATGAGCGTGACACAAAAGCAAGAAGACCGTTGGCAATATTGGTTGGCGCGTGCTTCAGAACAACGCAATGATGCACAATCTAAAAGAACCGCTAAAGATATCTATCAACGATTGGCAATGTCGGGTGATGATTATCATAATCTGCTTGCCAAAGATCATTTGGGGCAAAAGTATAATGATAGCCCTGCCAGAGAACAGCCTTCAACTGATGACCAACAACGCTTAAATAGCGATATTCATTTCCGTCGTGCATTTACTTTACGAAATATTAATGCACCTGCAACTTATACCAATAGGGAATGGAACTGGGCGGTACGTCAGGCATACTTAAAACATGATGATGGGTTGCTGCTTGCTGCGGCAAAACGTGCAACTGATATGGGCTGGTATGATCGTGCAATTTATGCGGCAGAACGTACTGAGAAAAAACATAACTATGTTTATCGTTATGCAACACCTCATCAGTCGTTGGTGGTGAGTCATAGCCGTAATGCGGGTATTGATCCTGCTTGGGCCTATGGTTTAATGCGCCAAGAAAGCCGTTTTGTAACTGCTGCTCGCTCACATGTTGGTGCAGGTGGTTTGATGCAAATCATGCCAGGCACTGCAAAGTTGGTGGCAAAACAAATGGGTGAAACTTATAATCCTGCTGCGCTCAGTGATGCCAATACCAATATTCGCTATGGTACTTTCTATCTGTCGATGATTCATGGTCAATTAAGCAGTAATCCTGTCTTGGCAACAGCAGGGTATAATGCTGGGCCAAATCGCGCGAAACGTTGGCAGCCAGATTATCAAAATCTTTCAGCAGATCAATATACAGAATCTATTCCTCTGAATGAAACACGTGACTATGTAAAAAATGTGATGACCAATGCAGCACATTATGGAATCTTGTTGGGACAAGGGCCTCAAGCGATTGAAAGTCGTATGCCTGTTATTCCAACCCGTGTTTCACAATAAAACTATTTGGACTTGGATGAAACTTTGTTGGTAAATCAATGATTTTCAAAATTTTGCGTAAATTGAAACAATCTTGCTTAGCATGGAGCTTATGCTTTGCGGGATTGTTTGGGCTCAATGTGCAGTTACATGCTGCACCGCAATTACAAGGCTATGTCATGCAAGTCCAGTTGACACCTGCTGTCTGTGCACTTGATTCTTCAAAACAAAAGCAACGCAAATGTCTCGAAGGTTATTCATTGACAATCACAGGTCTGTTGCCTGAAACGACAGAGCGGAATTGCACCACCAATACATCTGCAAGTTTGACCCCTTTACAAGCTAAGGTGGTTGCACGGGTAATGCCTGAGGAAAATGCACGTATTCAGTTGTGGCGTAGCGTGGGTGGCTGTGTTCCAATGAACGCGAGTCAATATTTTAGAACTGTGATTAATTTAGCAGATCGTTTGAAAATTCCTGCAGATTTAACCAGCTCTGAAAACAAGAATGTGCAACATAATGCGTTAAAAACTCAATTTGTTAGATTAAACCCGGGAATGAATAACGACAGTATCCGTTTTACTTGTCAAAGTTCATCATCAAACCCAGTGTTAACCGAGGTTCAAGTGTGTTATCGGGTCAATGGTCAGTATAAACAATGTTCAAATCACATTGTTTCAAACTGCCCAAATACATTCTCGATCAAAGGGACTTATTAGTTCTTCTGAGGAATTTTATTTATATTTCCTATCATACTTTTGTTGAAAAGCATTCTCTTTTACATGCAACTGTTAAAGGATTGGAGTACAATCTTTGCCGTTTATGATAATTCGATTAAAACGGATTTAACCGTTTAATCACATTAACGATCCTCATTGGAGATAATTACATGAAGCAACCTGTTCGCGTTGCCGTTACTGGCGCAGCTGGTCAAATCGGTTACAGCTTATTATTCCGTATCGCTAGCGGTGAAATGCTTGGTAAAGACCAACCCGTTATTTTGCAATTGTTAGAAGTTCCATTTGAGAAAGCTCAAGCTGCGCTTAAAGGCGTAATGATGGAATTAGATGACTGTGCTTTCCCATTATTGGCTGGCATGATCGGTACTGATGATCCAAAAGTTGCATTTAAAGATGCTGACTACGCGTTATTGGTTGGTTCACGTCCACGCGGTCCTGGTATGGAACGTGCTGACTTGTTGAAAGTGAACGGTGAAATCTTCATTGGTCAAGGCCAAGCACTTAACGAAGTTGCGAGCCGTGACGTTAAAGTACTTGTTGTAGGTAACCCTGCAAATACAAATGCTTATATCGCAATGAAATCTGCTCCAGATCTTCCAGCGAAGAACTTTACAGCAATGTTACGTCTTGACCACAACCGTGCGTTGACTCAAATTGCTCAAAAAGCGGGTGTTGCTGTAGCGGATATCAAAAACCTTACAGTTTGGGGTAACCACTCTCCAACAATGTATGCGGACTACCGTTTTGCAACTGCAAATGGCGTAAGCTTAAAAGACAAAATCAACGATGCTGATTGGAACGCAAACGTATTCCTTCCAACTGTTGGTAAACGTGGTGCTGCAATCATTGAAGCGCGTGGTCTTTCTTCTGCTGCTTCTGCTGCAAATGCTGCGATCGATCATATGCGTGATTGGGCGCTTGGCACCAATGGCGAATGGGTAACAATGGGTATTCCTTCTGACGGTTCTTATGGAATTCCTGAAGGTGTGATGTACGGTGTTCCTGTAATTTGTGAAAATGGCGAATACACTCGTGTTGAAGGCTTAGAAATTGATGCATTCAGCCGTGAACGTATGGACAAAACTCTTCAAGAACTTGAAGAAGAGCGCGCAGCTATTGCTGATATGCTTAAATAATTAAAATTTAATCTGTTAAAGATTAATTTTGAAAAAAGCACTCTATTTAGAGTGCTTTTTTTTATGGTTCAAATCAAACATCCAGAAAAAAGATAATTGATGTTAAGCCAACATTTGTTTGTTTTTTAATCACAAATTGAAACAAGAAAATTAAAATCTAGACTATCTTTTAAAATTATTTTCTTATAAGTTAATTGAATAAAAGATGACAAATAAATTTATATAAGGAGGCAATATGCTCAGGACGAACACACCATCCTTAGAATTACTATTTTCTCAACTTGGTTTGGCAAATAGTCCCGCAGCAATTGAGCTATATGTACGCACTCATCAATTGCCAGCAAATCTTTCATTACATGAAGCGCCGTTTTGGAATAAATCTCAACGTGACTTATTAATTAGTCACTTGATACAAGATGATGATTGGGCAATTTGGATTGACGAGTTAAATCAACAATTACATCTAGATGCGTATAAGCTAACAGCCTAATGATTTAGTTTCCCCCAGAGCAACAAAAAAGATGGCCATTTTGGCCATCTTTTCTATTTCGTATTGATCAAATTAGCTTTGATCAATACGAATAACAAATTGAGTTATTTTGAATGGGCATAGCGCTGATCAATGTAATTTAGACTGAATCATTTGACTAAACCAAGCTTCATTGCGAACAGGTCTAAAGGCAGTGTGTTGTTGCAGTAAGGTTAAATCAAAATCAGTTGTCTTGATATATTTACTCAGCCAGTGACGAGTTAATGCAAATTCATTTTTACTCACAGATGCATAAGCCAACATAAAGTAAATATCAGCATGATGATGTTGTGCCAATGGTTTTAAAATTTGCTGCGTAATCAAGGCATAACGTGATTCTTTGGTCAATTCAAAGTAAATCATATAGGCTTTGGCCAAATGCAAAGAAAGCTGAATGTAGACTGACATTGGCATTTCTTCATATTCAAATCGTGCAGTTTCAAGTAAAACAATGGCTTCTTGCAAGAAATGAATTTGTTCCTGCTTTGAATGACTTTGAGTGACCAGTTGTAAGCGTAAGTCCCCACGTTCAAGTGCAAGTTCAGGTGTATTGCCTGACAAATACAATTGATCTGTTTCCCCAATACGCGAGATGATTTGTTTTGTATTATCAAACATGTGCTGAATCCTCTGAATTTATGAAGAGTATTATGAGGTCTATTTCAATAATTTAAAGCTTGGCCTATAGAGATACAGCGTTGCAAATTTGAAAACTGAGTATATTACAACACAGTATTGTCGCTTCTTAGCCATGCGGTAATTGATAGTCGCTGATGTTTGGCTTCTAGCACTTCATGTAATAAATCACTTTGGAACATGGCAATACGATTAGGCTGGGGATCTATTGTATGCCAAACATTATTTTTATCCTGTAAGTGTAATTTTCCGCCCCAGTCATCCTGCCATTCTTGGTGTAGATAATACACCGTAGAAATCATACGACCATTTTTACCTTGTGGATTATCGCGATGAAGTGCATAGAATTCACCTGCGTTATAGCAGGCAAAATGTGCTTCTACATCCTGAATGCCTAAATAAAATGAGTAGTTTAAAATTTGCGAGAGCTGTTTGAGTGCATCAATATGTTGTTGTGCGATCGTGAGCTCTTCATTGATCCACAAGATATGGTCGCTGCGAATATTGCTGATCACACCATTTTGAATTGCTGCTTCACGAAAGCGATTTAAATTTGAAGTACATTCTGCAACCAGTTGAAGTCCGTATTCAGCGGAGTAAGCATGATCAATAATGGTAAATCCATGTTGATCTAAATCATCAAGAATTTGATCAACATTCCATGACTTTGGGGGTAGCAGCGCTTCCATAAATTACCAAAAAATAGTGCAATAAAGATATGTTGTTATATTAGAACAAACGATGGACAGTGAAGAAATATTTTTTCGTGTTAAAATGATTATTGAACTCAGGAATTAATCGAAACATGAATTACCGTCACCATTTCCATGCAGGCAACTTTGCCGATGTCATGAAACATGTGTTATTGCTGCAACTTTTGACACGTCTAAATACTAAAGACAAACCATATCGCTATATAGATACACATGGTGGTGCAGGTAAATATGATTTATCTACTTCTGAAGCACAAAAATCAGGTGAATTCTTAACCGGTATTCATCGTCTGGTTAAGCTTGATGAGTCGATTAAACGTAATGCGCCTGAAGGTGTAAAACAATATCTTAAAATTGTTGAAGATATGCGTGCAGGTTCAGGTAAAGGTGCTTATCCAGGTTCGCCATGGTTTGCGCTTGAAGGCATGCGTGACATTGATAAAGCGACTATTTTTGAAATGCAGCGTGATGTGTTCCAACAATTGTATTTTAATATTCGTGATAAACGTGCGGGTTTACATGAGCGTGATGCTTATGAAGGTCTTTTGGGGGTTATTCCACCAAAAGAAAAACGTGGTTTGGTGATGATCGATCCACCTTATGAATTAGAACGTAAAGACTTTCCGCAATTGGTCGAGTTGATTGCCACCGCACATAAAAAATGGCCAACAGGTGTATTTGCCATTTGGTATCCAATTAAAGACCGTGCCATGATTGATCGTTTTGAAAAGAAAATGATGAAAACAGGGATTCGCCGTCAGTTGGTTTGTGAAGTTTGTGTTTGGCCAGATGACACACCAGTCGGGTTGAATGGTTGTGGTTTGTTGGTGATTAACCCACCTTGGAAATTCTCTAACGATGCTGATGAGGCATTGCAATGGTTGTTCCCACATTTACGTATGAGTGAAAATGGTGGACATGCTGCTGTTCGCTGGTTAGTGGGTGAATAATCCATTCGATTGGATATCAACAGAAACATGAACGATGGTGTGAATTACAAATTAAGACGAAATACATTGAGTAATTCACATCAATTTCACTTAA
The DNA here is from genome assembly GCF_009668065.1 of Acinetobacter sp. RIT698. Classification (NCBI taxonomy): domain Bacteria; kingdom Pseudomonadati; phylum Pseudomonadota; class Gammaproteobacteria; order Moraxellales; family Moraxellaceae; genus Acinetobacter; species Acinetobacter sp. RIT698. Next base: position 2,060 of record NZ_WJYH01000071.1, on the reverse strand, counting down.
AAATGAATGTGATAAAATATTTAAGTGAGATATCAACAGCTCTATAAGAGCCATAGATAGGATTCAAAAAATGACAAATATAAATAAACCAGAAAGCCCAAACTCTTCTAATCAAGACCATGGATTTGATGGCATTACTTTTGAAGTGGAAGAAGAAGAGCATACCCATGAAGGGCAGAAGGTCAAACGTCGCGGAATCTATTTGTGGCCTAACCTGATTACAACATCTGCATTGTTATCTGGCTTTTACTCGATCATTGCCAGTATGAATGGTGACTTCACTCAAGCCGTTTATGCGATTTTCCTTGCAGCACTATTTGATGGTTTAGATGGTCGTGTTGCTCGTGCAATTGGTGCACAAAGTGCTTTTGGTGAACAATTCGATTCACTGTCTGATCTCTTGGCATTTGGTGTTGCGCCAGCAATTTTGATGTATAGCTGGAGTTTGCATGATCTAGGGCGGATTGGCTTGGCTGCTTGTTTTGTTTATACCGCGTGTGCTGCATTTCGTTTAGCCCGCTTTAATGTACAAATTGGTGTGGTTGATAAGCGTTATTTCATCGGTGTGGCAAGCCCATTGGCAGCGATTATTATTATTGCATGGGTATGGGTTGGACAAGATTTTACCTATATTTTTGATTTAAAAGATGTTGCGATTCAAGCGACCAATGCATTTGTTATCATTGCAGTGGGTTTGTTGATGATTTCAAATATCAAATATTATTCTTTTAAAACGGTAGACCGTAAACGTGTTCCATTCTTTGTATTGCCTATAGCAGTTTTTATCCTTGCAGCAATCACTTATAATATTCCTGTAGGGATTTTAGTCATTTCGATTATCTATGCGATTTCTGGTTTTGTGACAACATTCTTAGCGAGAAAGAATACTGTTGAATAAAATGTAAAAAGATAAAAAGGTAAGGGGGCTTGATATGCGGTTGTTTCAAGATTTCTTAGATCAGTCTAAACAGCTGAATCAAGCTCAAAAGCCTATAGAACTTTGCTGTCATCCCCCACAAGACAGATATAAAATTATTCATCAAAAATTAGTGCTTGCCAATTTACCCGCGCCGTTGCATTACCTCAATTTTTTTAGTTTGATTGGACAACCCAATAGTCCTGTTTTTTGCAATAACAATGAAATCTCAACAACTGCTTTAGATACAGCAACCTTACTGGTCAGCTCCAGCCCCCATATGGTGGGACAATTAAACTCATATTCAATTCAGCATGAATGTCAATTTCACCTTGATGAAAATAGCAATGTGATCTATACATTTGGTCAAAAAGAAAAAGTGTTTGGAAAAATTCCTGATTTTATTATTCAAAGACAAGATGACGAATTGAGTGTGAATTTAAGCATTACAACAATGCCTTTAATTTCTCATTTTATTCATTTGAAATTTGGATTTGCACAGCACTGGTCTTTGGTTGCACATTGTAAAGGGACTATTCAATACAAGGATCAAAATTACGAAATTGAACAAAATGCTGTTTTTGAATATATGAAAACAGTGAATTTCCCTTATCTGCCTTATGCGCTGTATACATATCAATTGATTCAAGTGAATGATGATCTACAGATTATTTTTATGCATAGTCGTGATCAGATGAATAATATTTTACATTCACGTATCTATATTCGAGATATTCAAAACAATGAAACAAAAATGCTTGATCGACAGGTCTGTTTCAATATTCATCGGGTGTTCCCTAAAGTCACAACAGTAAATCATCAGGAGATGTATTTACCACGCGAGTTTGAATGGCAATATCAAGATGAAAATACCAAAATTGATATTCAAGCACAAAGCCGTGGTGATTATAAATTTGGTTTAGCAGCAGGTTATGTTGGAAGTTTTGTTTATCAACTACATCTCAATGATGAATATTATCAAGGTGAGGGTGGTTACTGTGAATATATAGATTGTCGCCCTTTAAAATGGCAGGAAATAGATAAAGACAATAAATTATCAAATAAATCGAGCAGTCCTGTGCTGATCATGCTTAAAAAATAGACCAAAAAACAGAAATAAGGTCAATTTAGAAGAATAAATAAG
>NZ_WJYH01000070.1:0-18547 GCF_009668065.1 Acinetobacter sp. RIT698 | reverse complement strand
ATGAGTGTAAATGCTGTTGATCAGAATTTTATACATAAATATTGTTTTTTATGTATGTTTTTTAAACAGGTTGCCACGGTTCGGTAATCTCATATTTTAAGGATAAAAAATGAAAAAAATATTAACGTTAAAAAATATTGTCATAGCAAGTTCATTGTTCGCGATTACTAGCATGAGTTTTGCGGGGGAGTATAAACGCTTTTCAGTATCGGCAGGTTGGTTACATGTCATGCCTCAAGGAAAAGCCAATCCCTTTAATATTAATACCAGTGTTAAAAATGGTACTAATGCAACAGTTGGAAGTATCTCTACAACCAGTTTTTTAAACTCAGTTGATCCTAACGCGATGGGAGAAGACTTAGGCGGAGTGCCATTTAATCAGAAAGAGGTGTTAACTGAATTTCTTAATGATGCCTTTATGCAAACCTTATTGACTGATGGTAAGGGTAATATTTTGCCAGAGGTCGCAGGAACAGCAAATATTCATGGCTTGGAAAATTGGCAAGCTAAGGGTACAGGGCTTGAAGTTGATGATGTGGATACGCTTGGCTTGATGTTAAATTATTATATCAACGACAATGTTTCTTTGCAGCTCATTGGTGGGATTCCTCCAAAAGTTGATATTAAAGGTAAAGGGGAAATCTTGGCACCCCTTACAGGATTAGCCACCTCGCCAAGTGACCTAGTCGGAATTTTATTTCCAGATGGCATTGATTTAAACCAAGCAATTCCAATCACCAATTTAGGCAACAAATCTAAAGCAGCATCAGTGCGTGCATGGACACCAGCGCTTGAAGCGCAATATCAATTTGGTCAATCTGGTGTCAACAAATTACGTCCATATATTGGTGTAGGAGTGATGTACTCTCATTTCACGGATATCAAGTTGAACTCACAAATCAAAAGTGATCTGGTTGCAGCGGGACATATGATCCAAAATGTTTTAGATGGAAAAGCAGGGGCTGCGTTGGATGGTAAACCTTCTAGTGCAAATCCTTATGTTAGAGTTAAAACGACAGATGCAATTGCACCTATTGTAAGTCTGGGTGCAACCTATGATATTAATGAAAACTGGTTTGGTGTGGCTTCCGTTTCTTATGCCAAACTCAACAATCAGGCTAAGATAGATGTCGTTGATGCGAATACTGGTAAGCGACTGATTAATTCAACGACAAAAGTTGATATAGATCCATTGATTACTTATGTTGGTGTGGGGTATCGCTTCTAAAATCAACACTATTTTCCCTAAGAATAGTGAAGATTTTAAATGGTTAGCTTCGGCTAACCATTTTTTGTGTTGAGTAGAGTAGTCTATGTAAAATCTTGTTAGCGACATGTAGATTGACGAGCAATAAAAAAGCATCCATGAAGGATGCTTTTTTGAAAGTATCGTGCAAAATCCGAGAACTTATTTCTCTACGATTGCAGTTACACCTTGACCACCAGCAGCACAAATCGAAATGAGTACACGACCAGAACCTTTTTGATTAATCAATTTTGCAGCAGTTGCCAAAATACGACCACCTGTTGCTGCAAATGGATGACCAGCAGCTAAAGAAGAACCTTTAACATTGAGTTTGCTACGGTCAATTGAGCCCAATGGTGCATCTAGACCTAAGCGTTCTTTACAGAACTTAGGATCTTCCCATGCTTTTAAGGTCGAAAGTACTTGTGATGCAAAAGCTTCATGAATTTCATAGTAGTCGAAGTCTTGAAGTTTAATACCCGCACGAGCCAACATACGTGGAACAGCATAAGCAGGCGCCATCAATAAACCTTCTTTCTTATTGACAAAATCTACAGCAGCAGTTTCAGTGAATGTTAAGTACGCGAGTACTTCATGACCATTTGCTTTCGCCCATTCTTCAGAGGCTAAAAGTACAACTGAAGCGCCGTCTGTAAGTGGAGTAGAGTTACCTGCAGTCATTGTTGCAGTATCACCTTTACCAAATGCAGGTTTAAGCTTAGCCAATTTTTCAACTGAAGAATCAGGACGTAAGTTATTGTCTTTGTCTAGACCCATAAATGGCGTGATCAAATCATCGAAGAAACCTTCTTCATATGCTTTGGCCATTTTTTGATGTGAAGATGCAGCAAGTTCATCTTGAGCTTCGCGAGGAATACCCCATTCTAAAGCAGTAATCGCTTGGTGATCACCCATAGATAAACCTGTACGAGGTTCACCATTTTTTGGCGCATCCATCAAGTCTTTAACATTGATTTTAGCTAAGGCTTTTAAACGGTCTTTACCTGTTTTTGCAATGTTTAATTCAAGCAATGCTTTACGTAAGCCGTCACCAAATGCGATCGGTGCATCAGAGGTGGTATCTACACCACCAGCAATACCCACTTCAATTTGACCTAATGCAATTTTGTTTGCAACAAGGAAAGCTGCTTGTAAGCCAGTACCACATGCTTGTTGAATATCATAAGCAGGGGTTTCAGGGGCAAGTTGAGTATTTAAAACACATTCACGTGTCATGTTGAAATCACGGCTATGTTTTAGAACTGCACCAGCAACAACTTCACCTAAACGTTGACCTTGAAGGTTAAAACGTTCAATTAAACCGTTCAAAGACGCAGTAAGCATGTCAATGTTTGACGCTCGGAAATAAGGGCCATTTGAACGTGCAAAAGGAATACGGTTACCGCCAATAATTGCTACGCGACGTACAGTGTTTTGACTCATAATTTTATCCTGCTGACCAGAAGTTTGAGTTTTAGAAGATGAAGCTGTTGTAACTTTTTTTGCCGTCGATGCCGTTGCTTTGCTACGTGAAGCAGCTGCTGGTGCACGAGTCGGTTTTTTAGTCGTGTTGGCTGCATTGGCATTTGTAGAATTTGTGTTGCTACTTTTACTCGTACGAGTACGAGCTTTTGATGTATTTGACACAGTTTCTTGTACAGTGCTTTCAGCGTTTGAATTTTCTTGAGTTGTTTTGCTCATAAGGCTTTTCCAAGCATGTTCGCAATATTCTTAGTGCTTACATTAACATAATTGGCTATGACTCGAATTGACTATAATGACATTTGCATATTCTTTCAGGTCAAGTCATCATTTTGGCAACTCAAGTATGATTTAACTGAAACTTATGGGTCATAGAGATGATAGCGTTGTTGACGATTCCTCTAAGCCTTGCGCGAAGAACAACGCAAGCCATTTAAGAAAGCGCAACACAGCTAAATATCTGAGATTATACTGCAGTTAAAAGATAGCTTAAGCCCCATACAAAATTAATTTGATGAGAGATAAGAAACATGTCTGACCAATACCAAGCATTTGCTAAATCTCCAATTGGTAAATTTGTCATAAAAAATTTAGGTTTACCATCACCCATCCAGCTAGACCGCTTTGAGTCAGCCACTCCTGTCGTTAAAGGTGCTGTATTATTCGGTGCGGCTCCAAAGAGTCATTTTACTGGTGAAGTTGCGCAGGTTCTTAGTAATATTCATGCCAACACTTATGCAGGGAATAACGCAGAGTTACAACAAGCTGCGGCAAAATCTGGTTTGAATGTTGGTGCTTTTAATGAAGGCGATAAAGAATCAAAATTTAAAGCAGTGATATTTGATGCATCAGGGATTCAAAATTCAGAACAATTACATGAACTACACAAGTTTTTTAATCCTGTTGCTCGTCAAATTGCAACATCAGGTCGTGTAATTATTATTGGTTTAACACCTGAAACTGCACCAACGATTAAGCAAGCGATTGCACAACGTGCATTAGAAGGGTTTGTTAAATCGGTTGGTAAAGAGTTTAAGAAAGGAATTGCTGCTGATCTTATTCTGGTTGATGCAGATGCTGCACAAAACTTGGAATCAAGTTTACGTTTTGCAATTTCTCCACGTTCAGCATACGTATCGGGTCAAGTGATTCGCGTATCTAAAGGTGATGTAGTTGATATCGATTGGGCAAAACCGCTTGCAGGCAAAACTGCGCTTGTTACAGGTGCAAGCCGTGGTATTGGTGAAGCGATTGCACATGTATTGGCACGTGATGGCGCACATGTAATTTGTTTAGATGTTCCACCACAACAAGCAGACCTTGACCGTGTTGCAAGTGAAATCGGTGGTTCTACGCTCGCAATTGATATCACGGCTGCTGATGCTGGTGAAAAAATCAAAGCTGCGGCAGCTCAACAAGGTGGTTTAGATATCATCGTACATAATGCGGGTATTACACGTGACAAAACTTTGGCAAATATGAAGCCAGAGATGTGGGATCTGGTGATTAATATCAACTTATCTGCTGCTGAACGTATTAACGATTATTTATTGTCAAATGATGGTTTAAATGCAAATGGTCGTATCGTTTGCGTATCTTCAATTTCAGGTATTGCTGGTAACTTAGGTCAAACCAACTATGCTGCATCAAAAGCAGGTGTCATTGGTTTGGTGAAATTTACTGCGCCTGTGTTAAAAAATGGTATTACCATTAATGCTGTAGCGCCGGGTTTCATTGAAACTCAAATGACAGCGGCAATTCCATTTGCAATCCGTGAAGCGGGTCGTCGTATGAACTCAATGAGTCAAGGTGGTTTACCTGTTGATGTTGCTGAAACAATTGCTTTATTTGCATCTTCAGCATCTACAGGATTAAATGGTAATGTTGTGCGTGTTTGTGGTCAAAGCTTATTGGGTGCATAATCACGCATAAGTGAAGTCCTGTTTCGTTTAGGGGATTATGGCGAAGAGATTATTTGTGTATTTAAATAACACTCTCGCTGGCTTTCTCTTGAACGAAATCAGGATGCTTAAGCTGTATCATCCGTTAATTTCCAACTGAAATGTTGGATTTTTTAAATGTTGAATAAGAATTAATTTTTCAAAGGTCCAGTATGAATACTCGCCATTTTAGTCAACTTCCTAAGCCATATTTAGCTTATCCAAAAGTGATTCAGGGTTTAATTTTTAAAAAGCCAAAAGGTGAAAAAGTTCTACCGCAAGTTGAATATGTGGTTGATTCATTCAAAATTGATCCAAATCATTTAAAAGCATATAACGAAGTGTGTGGCTTTAAAAATAATGGGTATATTCCCGCAATTTATTTAGCTGTTTTATCGCAAAGTTTACAAATGCATATGATGACCTCTGAAGCATTTCCTTTTGCAATTTTAGGCTTGGTGCATATTCGTAATCAAATTAAGCAAACACGTAAAATTGGGGTCAATGAACAGCTAACTTTATCTTGTCAATTTGGTGAGTTAAAACCACATGACAAAGGGGTTCAATTCGATTTCATCACGACTGCTAAAGTTGGCGGTGAAGTGGTCATGCAAGGATTAACCACTTATTTAGCGCGTCAAAAGACTGATGGTTCAGTTGCAGAAAAACCAAAAGATAAAAAAGAACCAAATTATCAAGTTCAGGCAGTTTGGGAAGTTCCTGAAAATACTGGTCGTCGTTATGCTATGACATCAGGCGACTTTAACTTGATTCATATCCATGCATTGACGGCAAAAGCATTTGGCTTTAAACAAGCGATTGCTCATGGGATGTGGAGTAAGGCACGTGTTCTTGCTGGGCTCAACTTACCAGAAGCTTATGAAGCAGATGTATTGTTTAAATTGCCGATGTATTTACCTTCAACAGTAGAGCTTTTAACTGCGCAAGAAGGTAAAACAACTGACTTTTTGATTCGTAATCAAAAATCACAAAAACCTCATGTTTCTGGTGTGGTTAACGCTTTATAAGATAAAATATAAAGCCTGAGTCGAGATGATTCAGGCTTTTTTAATTAAAAAAGTTATGATTAAAAAAAATAGGATAGGGCAATGAGCAGTTTAACGGACATTATTTTTGCGAATACGAAAAATTATCAGGGCTATGTGGATGAGCGTTTTCAAGATCTCGCTGTTCAATTTAGCCGTTTGCAGGATGGTCGTAGCGAAAATGGTGGTGCTGCTTTAACTGTTTATTTTCAAAATGAAAAAGTTGTAGATATATATACGGGTAAAAAATCAAAAACTGAGCAATGGGATGAGCAAACTTTGTCAGTGTGTTATTCCACTGGGAAAGGTGTATTGGCAACACTCGCGCATATTTTAGTGAGTGAAGGTTTCTTAGACTACGATACGCCGATAGTCAATTTTTGGCCTGAATTTGCTCAAAATGGTAAAGAGAATATGACACTGCGTCATATTTTAAGTCATCAAAGTGGCTTATACGATATTCGCAATATTATTGCTGGTGCCGTTGAAATGGCAGATTGGCAGCATATGCTCAAGGTGATGGAGCAGGCCACACCTCGTTTTGCTGTAGCAACCGATATTGCATATCAGGCATTAACATTTGGCTGGTTGGTGGGTGGTGTTTTAGAGAAAGCAACGCAACAATCTTTAACACAGTTAATGCAGAAGTATTTGGTTGAACCACTACAACTTGATGGTGCATATTTTGGTGTGCCTGAAGCTGAGTTAAATCGTGTGGCGCGTTTAATTCAAAAAGCAGCACCTGTACAAAAAACAGAAACAAAATCCAGTAAAAGCAAAACTAAGCACCATAAAACGTCATTTTCAGATAAATTAGTTGAATTAACTGGACAAAATCCGCAAGACTTTTTAGATGCCATGGTACCAAAAGGGATGCGTGATTTTAGTTTCTTTAGTGACCAAGGGCTTCAAGCGATTATTCCAGCGGCCAATGGTGTATTTAGCGCCAATAGTCTTGCAAAAGTTTATGCCATGATGGCAAATAAAGGGGTTTGGGAAGGAAAAGTTTTAATTCGCCCTGAAATATTTGCAGAGTTAAGTCAAATCCAATCGATTAAACGAGATCGCGTGATGCCAATTCCTATGAAATGGCGTTTAGGCTACCACCGAGTGATTAGTATGGGGAAACGTGCCAAGCAAGGCTTTGGTCATATTGGATATAACGGTTCTGGGGCGTGGTGTGATCCGCAACGAGGGCTTAGTTTTGCCTACACCCATAATTTTGCCATTGGTTCAATCACCGGTGATTATCGTCTTTGGGGGCTGACCCAAGAAACATTACGTTGCGCCGACGGTTTACTTAAGGGAAGTAAAGGCTGGTTCTAAATATTAAGGTCAAAGCGATTGAAATTTCATAGAAGGTTAGATGGCTGAGTCTTATAGTGCAAAAGAATTAAAAATAAGGACTTTAAACAGTGGCATATAGATCCATCTATATTTTCTTAGGCAAATAACTCCATTTTCAAGATGGTTTCGACATGATGTTTAAACGAGTGTTGGTCTAGACCTTTTAAGCCAAGTTGATAGATTCCTTCTAAACCACAAACAAAAGCAATCAGCCGCCAAGCAATGTCTTGGCTACTGCTGGCTGTAGCAATTTTAAATTCTTGTTGGGCGATGCCATGCTCAATCGCTGTAACCAAGGCAACATGCCATTGTTCCATCGTAATATTATAAGCTTTTTTAATTTCAGGATCTTGGTCGATTAAAATCTCAGCTTCATTCCAGAGACGTAGATAGGGTTGAGTTTGTTCAATATTTTCAAAACCCAGTAAAAGAGATAAACGTTCAAAACTACTGTCAGTTTTAATTTGATCTTCTACTTCATTGAGTTGATCCATCAATTCAATAAAAACTTCGGCCTTTAAATGCGAACTTGATTCAAAGTGATGATGTACTTGTCCTGTTGAAACTTGTGCTTCTGCGGCAATACGGCGCACTGTTAATCCATTCAATCCATCTTGTAATGCAACACGCTTTGCTGCATCCAAAATCATATTACGACGTTGTTCTCGGTTTAAATAGTTCATCACTTTTAATACAACAAAATTTACAAAACAAATATTAAACAAAGTTGGACGTTTGTTCAAGTCTGGTTATAATGACGAAACTTGAACAAGTGTCCAACTTTAATTAGGTGTGTTATGTACCGCAATTGGGTGATTTTGGCAATCATCGTTTTAATTTATTTACCGGTTTCAATTGATGCAACGGTTTTGCATGTTGCCATCCCAACATTGAGTGCTGCCTTATCACTATCCAGTAATGAAATGCTCTGGGTGATAGATATCTATTCACTGATCATGGCAGGCTTGATTTTACCCATGGGGGCATTGGGGGATCGTATTGGTTTTAAACGGCTGATGCTGATTGGAGCTGGTATTTTTGGTGTGGCTTCGCTAATGGCTGCTTTTGCGAGTTCAGCCTATATGTTGATTGCTGCCCGAGCATTTCTTGGTGTAGGCGCTGCCATGATTTTACCTGCAACCTTGGCAGGTGTTCGAAATACCTTTTTAGATGAAAAACAACGTAATTATGCTTTAGGTATTTGGGGAACAGTCGGTGGTGGTGGAGCCGCTTTTGGTCCACTGTTGGGTGGTTTTATCTTGGAACATTTTTCATGGGGAACCGTGTTCCTGATTAATGTGCCAATTATTATTTTGGTCTTGGTCTTAACGACATGGCTGGTGCCAAAGCAAGCAGTACAAACCAAGCAACCTTTAAATTTATTACAAGCACTGATATTGGTCACCGCAATTTTAATGCTGATCTATTCGATTAAGACCTCTATCTATGCGTTTAGTGTAGGGATGATTTTGATTTTTGTGCTTGGATTGGGATTGTTAGTGGGATTTATCCGCCATCAACTGAAAACAACCCAACCGATGATCGATTTTAGTCTGTTTAAGAATCCTGTGATCTCAACCAGTATTGTGATGGCAATGGTAGCAATGATTGCATTAGTTGGTTTTGAGCTACTCCTTTCACAAGAATTACAGTTTGTGTATGGATATAGCCCATTAGAAGCAGGTTTGTTTATTTTACCCTTTATGATAGCTATCAGTATTGGTGGACCTTTTACCAGTATTTTAATGAATCACTATGGTTTAAGACCTGTTGCAACTGTAGGGATGCTGATGTGTGCCTTATGTTTCTTTGGTTTGGCCATGACTAATTTTGACATCGATTATATTCAAGCTTGGGTGTGGATGGTGCTGATGGGGATCAGTGTTGAAATCGCATTATTATCTTCCACGGCAGCTATTATGTCTGCTGTACCTCCACAAAAAGCAACGGCTGCTGGTGCAATTGAAGGCATGGCGTATGAGTTAGGGGCAGGTCTTGGGATTGCGATTTTTGGACTATTGCTGTCTATATTTTATGCGCATTCGATTATCTTGCCTGATCATTTACCGTTGAATATCGCAGCTCAAGCAAGTTCTTCTATTGGTGAGGCATTATTGCTGACAAAACAGTTGGAACCTGCATTGATGCAACAGGTAAAACAAGCTGCCTTTGAAGCGTTTATTCATTCACACAGTAAAGTCTTGGGTATTTCGGGTGTGATGTTCCTAGTTTTATCTGTCTTTGTTTGGCGTGCTTTACCAGCAAAGAAACAGATCGCTGTTTAGAATATTGCGCATAATTTAAATTATGCGCTTGTTTTTTACATTTAGATTTTACAGTATGAAAAAATGAGTTTGATATACCGATTGAAAACTTTAGCAAGCTTAAATTGTGATTTGTTTAACAGTGCCACGGCAGTGTTTTTTAAAGTAAAATAGCTACTGTGTGTTTTTAAATCTATTTAAGAGATAGATAAACTTTATATTGTAGAGCACAGCGTCAAATTAGAAGAAATTGATCGAATTATCTCTAATAAAAAATAACTCTACAGTTCTTCATTCACTAATCAGCAAAAAAACAGTATCCTTAGACCTGTAACTAGGAGCTTCCATGTATCAGGTACTTGCACGTAAATATCGCCCACGTAACTTTAATGAATTGGTCGGACAGAATCACGTTTCACGTGCACTGACCAGTGCTTTAGATCGTGGACGTTTACACCATGCCTATTTATTTACTGGAACACGTGGGGTGGGGAAAACCACAATTGCTCGAATTTTAGCGAAATGTTTAAATTGTGAAACAGGGGTAACCTCTACACCTTGTGAAGTTTGTGCAACTTGTAAGGCGGTAAATGAAGGGCGCTTTATTGACCTTATTGAAATCGATGCTGCATCACGGACTAAAGTCGAAGACACACGTGAGTTGCTCGACAATGTACCTTATGCACCGACCCAAGGGCGATTTAAGGTATATTTGATCGATGAGGTACATATGCTGTCGACGCATTCCTTTAATGCGTTATTGAAAACATTAGAAGAACCGCCTGAACATGTAAAATTTTTATTTGCGACAACAGATCCACAAAAATTACCAATTACGGTGATTTCACGTTGCTTGCAATTTACTTTACGACCATTGGCTGTAGATGAAATTACCCATCACCTTACAGATATTTTAAATAAAGAAGAAATTTCATCAGAGCAAGATGCGATTTGGCAAATTGCTGAATCTGCCCAAGGTTCATTACGTGATGCATTGTCTTTAACTGACCAAGCAATTGCCTATGGTCAAGGTGCAATTCATCATCAAGATGTCAAAGAAATGCTGGGTTTGATTGATAGAACCATCATTTATGATTTGATCTTGGCAATTCATCAAAACCAAAATGCACGTGTCAGCCAATTATTACTACAATTTAGGCAACAGGCTTTAGATGTTTCATTGGTTTTAGATCAGTTTATTTCGACTTTGCATGAGTTGGCAATGTTGCAATATTTGCCTGATTTAAGTCTAAAATACAGTGCTGAAATTAATCAAAAAATTATGCAGTTATCAAAAATTGTCTCTGCACAAGATTTACAGCTTTATTACCAAATTGCCAGTAAAGGTAGAGCGGAGCTACAACTTGCAGTAACACAAGAGCAAGGCTTTGAAATGACAGTATTGCGTTTACTGGCATTTAGACCGATGCAAATCAATGAAATTGTAGTCTCTCAAGCTCAACAACCACAAAACAATCAGAATATCGATCAAGTTGTTATTTCACAGCAACCGCATCAAGCATCTGTTCAAGCGGGGCTTGTGCAACAAGAACAGATTCAGCAAGAGCAAATTCAACAAGAGCCAGCTCATCAACAGCAGGCTCAGCAAGTGCCTGTTGAAAAAAACAGTGAACAACAAAATGCTACTTTGAATGTGAGTTCACAACCAGAAACTGGCGCGCCATTAGCGGAGGTACAGCAACCGCAGGTTGAGGCCAATTCGCAGCGTGTAGTGAGTGATTTAGATCCAGCTTTTGACCAAGTTGAAGAGCTGCAAACTCAACAGCAAAGTGTTGACCATGAACCGAGTAGTGATGACTATTTAGATGACTTTGCTGAGGAAGTACAACAAAGCGCTGTGGTTGAAGCAACGGCTCATAATAGTCAAGGTGCTGAAGAGCAGCCGCCAATTGTTCAAGAGAAAATTGAAGTAGAAGATGCAGAACCAAGTTTAACCTTGTTTGGTGCTGAGTTGAGTCAACCGAAAAATACCACGTCTCCGTCTAGTCCAAATCAAGATGTATTCTTTTTAGCACCTGAAAATCAGGATCAAAATGTTGAAATTGATTTGGTTGAGCCTATTCATTCTCAAAAAGATACCCCAACTCAAGTTTCTAATATTACCCCTGAAATAGAACGTGTATCCTCTTCGGAGGAACAAACTCCGCAACAGATACTTGCTTTAAAATTACAGGTCTTAGAAGGTGAGTGGACAGTTGATAAATGGGAGTATTGGTTTAGAAACAGCTCACTTTCTCCTGCTGTTCAAGAACTTGCACAGCATGGATTAATGACAGGGGATGTGAATGGCCAATCTATTTTTCAAATTTCACAAAAATATGAAAAATTACTGAACCAAGCACAACATGACCTTGAGGCGAAATTAAAACAGCAATGGCCGAGTACTTTGTTTACAGTGCAATATGGTGAAGTTGAATCGACCACACCGTATATGATGCAAAACGAGCGTAAGCTTCGAGCTTATGATCGTGCCAGTGAAATGCTTCAAAAAGAGCCTTTGGTTAAAAGCTTAATTGAAGCATTGGATGGAAAGTTGGAAAATATTCAGCTCAAAGCTTAGGGTCTGTAGACATTTCATAAATGGCTTGCGTTGTAGGTTAAAATTGAGCAGGTAAGGCAGGAAACGAAGAGAATAGCGAGACTATTTTCGAGTTTCATAACACAGGCTGAGATAATTTTAGCCACAACCCTTCGGGACTAGTGTGTTTTTTGCCGCTACGTTGTTACGAACTACTCATTTAGAATGACTAAATTTCGTATTTCGTGCCTAGTATCGCCTAAAAAACACACGTAGTCGCAAATGTAGACGAATTGTCAACAGACCCTGATTTTAAAAAATATTTCGATTAAATATCGTTTTAAACAAGCTCAATTTCACTGGAATTGGGCTTGTTTTTATTCCACTGTATTTTGCCGAAATTTAGGGAATATTCACAATCCTTTTCGGCCTGTGCCAAGGTAAATCATTTTAAAATCTCATCAGGTTCTCAATTTATATAAGAATTTTAATTCAAATTATGATGATCAATCTGGCATTTATAGACGTTGTTATGCTGAAAATCACTTGTTTTAAATATTTTTATGGTTATAATTGCGGCAACTTTAATTAGCGGAGACCCTAAGTGGCAAATTGTTCATCGAGGCGCTGTAGTTTATATACAGCCATTATTCGTATCTGAGCAAGAGAGCACTGCCTTTAGGAAAGCTGTCTTGCAATGAGACAGTTATAATCTGATTTTAAACTACATCCCCATTTTGACGTGAAGCAGCTCAATTTTGACTTTAATTAGTTCAATTTTGGCTTGTTTTTGTGCGCACTTAGATTCATACCGCCTCAGCAATGAGGATTACGGATGGTAATCAATCAACTTTGTATGATAGAAACAGCACTGATTACAGGCTGCTTTTTATTACTTATTATTCATAAATCAGCATATGCAGATCCTGTATTAATCACAGATGATGCAACTGTTGCTGATCTATATACTTGCCATTTTGAAAGTAATATAAATTTTTATAAACATCAGGAGGTTAATTCCAGTTTTTCTCCAGTATGTGGTATCGCCAAAAATTTGGAATTAAGTTTTCAGTTGGATGATCATGTTCAAAATAAGAATCGTCATGATGTGATATCAGGTCAATTCAAACGTAATTTGAAAGCAGTGGAGTCGAATAGTTGGGGCGCTGCCGCATCCTTAACAATAAGCCGAAATATGTATGGTGATGACCACTCTAGTTGGAAAGTGAATCTCCCCGTAACTTATTTATTACTGGATGATCGGTTATTTTTAAATGGCAACATCTCCTATGAACATCAGGGCAATACTCAGTATGTTTTAGCTGCAATTTCAAGCAATTATTGGATCAATGCTAAAACTTCGCTCAGTGCAGAAATCTTTAATCAAGATCATCAGTCTGTATTTTTTCAAACCGCATTTGGTTATGAGTTGATTCAAGATTTTGTCAGGGTCCAAGTGGCTTATGCAGATCGATTTGACCACCATCATGATCGTTGGTTTGGGCTGGGAGCTGAGTTTCTCACCAATTTTAAGCTCATAAAAAAATCATCTAATTCAATTCCTGTTCAATAGGAAGAAGTCTTTATTGCCAAAAAAGGAGAACATTATGCTTCATAATCTATGGCAACGTTTATTTTCTAATTTCATCAAAAAATATCATATTCAACACTTATTTGAACGTCATCGCTCATTTAAAGAATTACATCAAGCCAGTTATGCCAGTGAAATTAGTAAAAAGCTTTCACAAAGTTTGATCAATGCTTCCTATGTAGCTTCAGAGCAATTGCTCAATCATTTAAATACAACAGAGCAAGGCTTGTCAGCAAAGCAGGTTGAACAACGACAAGAACAATTTGGATTAAATGAGCTTGCACATGAAAAACCACTGCCGTGGTGGAAGCATCTTTGGTATGCCTATCGCAATCCATTTAATATTTTACTTACCATTTTGGCTTTGGTGGCTTTCTTTACCGACGATATAGAAGGCACAATCATTATTACAACCATGGTTGTACTTTCTACGGTACTGCGCTATTGGCAAGAATTTAAGTCAAATAAGGCAGCCGCTGCATTAAAAGCAATGGTGAGTAATACAGCTACCGTGATTCGTCAAGTAGATTGGGATGATCCAGACCTTGAAACCATGCAATATGACTTAGATCAAGGATCTCAACAGGTTGAACTTGCGATCCAAGATTTGGTCCCTGGTGACATTATTTTACTATCTGCTGGAGATATGATCCCTGCGGATTGTCGAATTATCTTTGCAAAAGATCTGTTTGTTTCACAAGCGTCGATGACAGGTGAATCTATTCCTGTAGAAAAGTTTGCTGATCAAAAAGATCACACCCTGCAAAATGCATTGGAACTGGAAAATATTGTTTTTATGGGAACCAATATTGTGTCTGGTTCTGCAAAAGCGGTGGTGGTAAATACTGGGACACAAACCTATTTTGGGGCATTGGCACACCGAGTATCCCATGCAGATCGTGCAACGACTTCATTTCAAATGGGGGTAAATAAAGTCAGTTGGTTATTGATTCGATTTATGTTGATCATGGCGCCAGTTGTATTATTTATAAATGGCTTTACCAAAGGTGATTGGAGTGAAGCATTGCTATTTGCTTTATCTGTAGCTGTGGGTTTAACACCTGAAATGTTGCCGATGATCGTGACCTCAACATTGGCCAAAGGTGCAGTATTTTTATCTCGTAAAAAAGTTATCGTTAAGCGTTTAGATGCGATTCAAAATTTTGGCGCAATGGATGTTTTATGTACAGATAAAACAGGTACCTTGACTGAGGATAAAATTTGTTTATCACAACATGTCGATGTAAATGGCAAGACATCACAACGTGTATTGGTACAGGCTTACTTAAATAGCTATTACCAAAGAGGGCTGAAAAATTTACTGGATGCAGCAATTTTGGACCATGCTGCACAAGACTTACAGGATCTAAATTTTAAATTTAAGAAGCTTGATGAAGTACCGTTTGATTTTGTGCGTCGACGTATGTCAGTAGTGGTCAGAACCTTACAAGGTAACGCACGTATCATCACTAAAGGTGCGGCAGAGGAAATGCTGAAAGTCTGTTCGCATATAGAGATAAATGACAAGATTGAGCTATTAACACCAGACCATCTTGAGGCGATTCAAGAAAAAATACGCCAATTTAATCTTGAAGGTTTACGTGTTATTGCTATCGCGTATCGAGATTTTAGTGGGAGATCAGATGACTTTTCTGTCGCAGATGAAAGTAATTTGATTTTAACTGGGTATCTAACTTTCTTGGATCCTCCTAAAAAATCCGCTGCACCTGCTTTAGCTCAATTGGCAGCGCATGGCGTCAATGTCAAAGTGCTTACAGGTGATAATGAGTTTGTTACTCAAAAGGTCTGCAAAGAACTTGGTCTGGACTGTGAACATGTTCTTTTAGGTGGGCATGTTGAGAACATGACTGATGAAGAACTAAAATTTGCCGTTGAATATACACAGGTATTTGCCAAATTAAGTCCAGTTCACAAAGAACGTATTGTGATGCAGCTGAAAGAGAATGGACATGTGGTTGGATTTCTAGGCGATGGAATCAATGATGCGGCTGCGATACGTAGTGCTGATATTGGAATTTCGGTTGATACAGCAGTGGATATAGCCAAAGAGTCAGCAGATTTAATTTTACTTGAAAAAAGTTTAATGGTGCTTGAAGAAGGCGTGCTAGAGGGACGACGTACATTTGCCAATATGCTGAAATATATCAAAATGACGGCAAGTTCAAATTTTGGTAATGTTTTTTCGGTATTAGTAGCAAGTGCTTTTATTCCGTTTTTACCAATGCTACCGATTCATTTGCTGGTACAGAACTTACTTTATGATGTATCACAAATCGCCATTCCATTTGACAATGTTGATGATGAGTTGATCGAAAAACCGCAAAGCTGGAAACCAAATGAAATTGGCCGTTTTATGATTTTCTTTGGGCCACTTAGTTCGATCTTTGACATTTTGACCTTTGCTCTCATGTGGTTTGTATTTCATGCAAATTCACCAGAACAGCAAACCTTGTTTCAGTCAGGTTGGTTTGTCGTAGGATTATTAACACAAACGATTATTGTGCATATGATTCGTACAGAAAAAATACCATTTATTCAAAGTCGTGCGGCAATGCCTTTGATAGTCATGACCTTGGTCATTGTGGCTGCAGGTATTTTCTTACCAATGGGGTCTTTTGCTGAGTACTTAAAATTACAAGCTTTACCATTAACTTATTTCTTATTTTTACCTTTCATCTTGCTTGGCTACATGCTGGTTGTGCAACTGATGAAAAAAATTTACATCCGTCGTTACGGCTGGTAATGGAGAACTCCAATGCAACTCCAATTCATTCAACATCTAGAATTAGCGAATATGCTAGATACCTTGATTAGTTTACTTGGCGCTTTTATTTTAGGGGGATTGATCGGGTTTGAGCGACAGTATAGGCAGCGTACAGCAGGTTTAAGAACCAATGTATTAGTCGCACTTGGCGCTGCTATATTTGTTGATATTGCCAATAACTTAACAGGTGCTGATGGTTCAGTACGGGTGATTGCTTATGTGGTTTCTGGCATTGGATTTCTTGGCGCAGGGGTAATCATGCGCCAAGAAGGCAATATTCAAGGACTCAATACTGCTGCGACCTTGTGGTGTTCTGCTGCTGTCGGTGCTGCGGCAGGTTGTGACCGTTTGGTGGAAGCAATATTGGCGACGATATTTATTTTAGCTGCCAATACTTTATTACGTCCTATTGGACATATTATCGACCGTAAGCCGTTAAATGTTGATTCGGAAATGCAACATGAAATTTATGTGGTTTGTCAAAAAGAGCACAGCAAATATGTCATGGATGAGCTGAGTAAAGCTTTAAAGCGTTATCATTTTCCTGCTAAAGATTTTGATGTAGAACCGTTTGGTGAACAGGATGTGGAAATTAAGGCGATTTTGATCGCGAACTCCGTTGAGGAAAAAGAAATTCAGCCGATTATTGAAATGTTAAATCAAATGCCTGAAGTGAGTCAGGCTTTTTGGGATCAAAATACCTTGGCTTAAAATGATGTTTTATTTTTATGCTATCGGTTTTAAGCTATTTTAAGCGTCGATTTTTAGCTTTAGGCTTAAAGCATATAGTTTTGCAAAGCATCTCGCATTTTTTGTGGAATCGGGGTGCTTTTCTTTGTCTCACGTTCTACGAATACATGTACAAATTGACCTTGTGCTGAAGCTTCAGTTTTACCCTGTTTGAAAATAGCCAGATCATAGCTCAGTGATGAATTACCAATTTTTGCAATGGCGACCCCAACTTCAATAATTTCTGGATAGGTGAGTTCTTCGAGAAAATGACACGAAGAATTTACCACCAAACCAATGATGGGTGAGTGATGTATATCAAAGTCGGTTTTTTGGATCAAGAGTGCATTCGCTGCAGTATCAAAATAACTATAATAAGTCACATTATTCACATGACCATAAATATCGTTGTCTGCCCAACGTGTTTGGATGGGGAAGATAAAGGAGTATTGGGTACGTAATTTTATTTCTGGTTTCATTTGGATTATTCATTCGAATAGATAAAAAATTAACAGTGCTTTTGTGATCAATCACCAAGCCAAGGCTTTGCAAAGCTTTATAAACAAGTAACTTTATAGATGAATTTTGCATGTGTTTACAAGTGTTTTAGCACAGTGCAACTATATTCAAGTGAAAAAAATAAAAAAGCTCATTAAGTCTAACCTAATGAGCTTTTACAATTTAGAACTGATTCAGTCCAAATTGATTAGAAACGATAACCAAGACCTAAATAAGTCACGATTGGTTTAATCTCAATGCTGCTTTGGCCTGAAATTAAAGTAGTTTGTCCAGCTGGTGTTGTACCATTTACATTTAATTTTGCTTTTGTTGACAAATGTGCATATGAAACAGAAGCAGTTGCATACCAATTTTTGTTGATATTGAAATCTGCACCAAGGATTGCAACAGGTGCAAAAGCGTCATCAACTTTAACCTTACCTAGTTCTGGATTATATCGACCAAGTAAAGGATTGGCTTTTAATGCATCATTGATTGCTGAATCAGTCTCAACATTTGAGAAATGAGCATACATCAAGCCTGCACCTACATAAGGACGGATCTTGTTGTTGATTGAACCAAAGTGATAACGAGCAGAAAGCGTTGGCGTATAAGCATCTGTTGTTGCAGCTTTATCAAATTTATTTAGATCAACGACAGTAACACCATGAACTTTAATGCTACCTTGGCCAGCAAGTTCCATTTCAGGAGGAGCACCTAAAGTTAATTCAAGTGAAACATTGTCATTGACAAAATAATCAAGCATTAAGCCTGCTGTATCTGCATTTTGTACTTCAAAACCTGCATCTGGGTTATTGGCTTGTATATTCGCCAATGGACCTAAGTAAGGACTATTACCAGTTTTACCATTTACGCCTTGTCCTTTACTTTGAGGCATAACATGTAACCAACCAGCAGAAACACCAAAAGTTTTACCATCAGAAGTTGCTGCGTGAGAAACGTTGCTTAATCCAAATGCTGCTAATGGCAGAATTGCTAATGTAAGTTTTTTCATAGAATCATTTTCCAATACTAGTTGTCTTAATTTTCCGATTAAGATCTGGCGCGATTTTAGAGTAA
>NZ_WJYH01000007.1:0-116943 GCF_009668065.1 Acinetobacter sp. RIT698 | reverse complement strand
GAGAGCTTCCTTTTTAAACTACTCATGCAGGGTCACTGCATGAGCACTTGGTTTTTAACTATGAATTAGTTTGGGCTTATAGTAATCGAAAGATTACTCGTCGTCACCTTTTTTACCGCCAGACTGGAATTTAGAAATGATGCCTTCAGCCACGTTACGTGGAGTTTCAGCATATTTAGCAAATTCCATAGAATATGTCGCACGACCTTGAGACATAGAACGCATTTGAGTCGCGTAACCAAACATCTCAGCAAGTGGAACTTCAGCACGAATTGCTTTAGTACCGCCAGGTAAGTCGTCCATACCCTGAACCATACCACGACGACGGTTTAAGTCACCCATGATATCGCCCATGTAGTCTTCTGGAGTTTCTACTTCAACTTTCATGATTGGTTCAAGCAAGATAGGATCTGCTTTCATGAAACCATCACGGAATGCGTAAGAACCTGCCATTTTGAACGATAATTCGTCAGAATCGACATCATGGTAAGAACCATCAAATAATGTCGCTTTGATACCCACAACAGGGTAACCAGCCAATACACCATTCTTCATACGTTCTTGAATACCTTTGTCAACCGCACCGAAGAATTCTTTAGGTACTACACCACCTACAACTTCTTCAGCGAATTGGTATTCTTTACCAGCTTCTTCAACATCCATAGGCTCTAAACGAACATATACATGACCGAATTTACCTTTACCACCTGTTTGACGTACGAATTTACCTTCTTGCTCAACACTCTTTTTGATTGTTTCGCGGTAAGCAACCATTGGTTTACCAATGTTCGCTTCAACGTTAAATTCACGCTTCATACGGTCAACAAGGATGTCAAGGTGAAGCTCACCCATACCCGCAATAATCGTTTGACCAGATTCTTCGTCTGTGCGTACACGGAACGATGGATCTTCTTTAGCCAAACGACCAAGAGCGATAGACATTTTTTCTTGGTCAGCCTTAGTTTTAGGCTCAACAGCAAGAGAAATTACTGGCTCTGGGAATTCCATACGCTCTAGTGTAATGATGTTTTTCTCATCACAAAGCGTATCACCAGTTGTTACGTCTTTAAGACCTACACATGCAGCGATGTCACCAGCGCGAATTTCTTCAACGTCTTGACGATCATTTGCGTGCATTTGTACGATACGGCCAATACGTTCACGTTTAGACTTAACTGGGTTATATACTGGGTCGCCTTGTTTAAGAACACCAGAATAAACACGTACGAAAGTCAAGTTACCTACGAACTTATCGTTCATGATTTTGAACGCTAATGCAGAGAACGGCGCTTCATCAGATGCTTCACGAATCGCTTTAGTTTCAGCTTTGTCGTCAAGAATACCTTCGATAGGCTTAACTTCTGTAGGCGATGGTAAGAATTCAATTACAGCATCCAACATACGTTGAACACCTTTGTTTTTGAATGCTGTACCACAAAGCATTGGTTGGATTTCGCCAGCCAAAGTTTGCGTACGAATACCTGCAACGATGTCTTCTTTAGAAAGATCACCTTCTTCTAGGTATTTGTCCATCAACTCTTCAGATGCTTCTGCAGCAGCTTCAACCATATTGGTGCGCCATTCTTCAGCAGATGCTTGAAGATCAGCAGGAATATCACCATATTCGAACTGCATACCTTGAGAAGCTTCATCCCAAATGATTGCTTTCATTTCGATCAGGTCAACAACACCTTGGAAATTTTCTTCAGCACCAATTGGAATCACTACAGGTACAGGATGAGCACCTAAACGAGTACGCATTTGTTCAACAACACGGAAGAAGTTTGCACCAGTACGGTCCATCTTGTTCACGAATGCTAAACGAGGCACTTTATATTTATTTGCTTGACGCCATACAGTTTCTGACTGAGGTTGAACACCACCTACAGCACAGTAAACCATGCACGCACCGTCAAGAACACGCATAGAACGTTCAACTTCGATTGTGAAGTCTACGTGTCCCGGTGTATCAATTACGTTGATACGGTGTTCAGGGAACTGCTTGCCCATACCAGACCAGAAACAAGTCGTAGCAGCTGAAGTGATTGTAATACCACGTTCTTGCTCTTGTTCCATCCAGTCCATTGTTGCTGCACCGTCATGTACTTCACCAATTTTGTGAGATACACCTGTGTAGAACAAAATACGTTCAGTAGTTGTAGTTTTACCGGCATCAATGTGCGCAGAAATACCAATGTTACGATAACGAGAAATTGGGGTTTGACGAGCCATGATTTCTTGCATTCCTAAATTTTGTTGTTTAAAACAGGACGCATCAATGAAGCATTGATGCGTACGGATACTCGATACGTAATGGGCAACTTAAATACCCGCAAATCCCCCACTTTGGTAGAGGGCGATGTTAAATCGTGCTGCAGTACGCATGAGTATTCTCCTGATTAGGGACTGTTTTAGCCGCTTAGAAGCGGTAGTGAGAGAAGGCTTTGTTAGCTTCAGCCATACGGTGCACATCTTCACGTTTTTTGATCGCTGCGCCTTTACCTTCAGCTGCATCAAGCAACTCACCAGCAAGACGTAACGCCATAGTTTTTTCAGAACGCTTAGCAGCAGCATCTACCAACCAACGCATAGCTAGGGCAGTACGACGGGATGGGCGTACTTCCATAGGTACCTGATAAGTAGCACCACCAACACGGCGTGCTTTTACTTCGACCATAGGACGAACTTTTTCAAGAGTAGTCTCGAAAAATTCAACTGGGTCTACTTTATTTTTTTCTTGAACGCGGTCTAAAGCACCGTAAACGATACTTTCAGCAATAGACTTTTTACCATCTTGCATTACGTGGTTCATGAATTTAGCGATTGTTTGGCTACTGAACTTAGGATCCGGAAGGATTTCACGAGCAGCGACTACGCGACGTCTTGGCATTTTAATCTACCTATAAATATGACACTTCAGGTTTATCCAGCATCAGCACAAAGTGTCGTGTGCTATTCGCTGGCCTTACTACACGTCGCTTGAATTTCACAAAATTAATGCAGAAATCAGACAAGCGAGACGATAAAGGATTGCGGCTCTATATTCTTAAGAAGCTAATCTTTAAAAGATTATTTCTTAGGACGTTTAGTACCGTATTTTGAACGAGACTGGTTACGATCTTTAACACCAGCACAGTCCAAAGAACCACGAACGGTATGGTAACGTACACCTGGTAAGTCTTTAACACGACCACCACGGATAAGAACAACACTGTGCTCTTGTAGGTTATGGCCTTCACCACCGATATAGCTAGAAACTTCAAAACCTGAAGTTAAGCGAACACGGCAAACTTTACGCATTGCTGAGTTAGGTTTTTTAGGTGTAGTTGTATAAACACGTGTACAAACACCACGACGTTGTGGACAAGCCTTCAACGCAGGAACTTTTGATTTTTCAATCAAAGTTGTGCGACCCTTACGGATCAACTGATTTGTTGTTGCCATATGGCAATTCTCCCGTTAATAAAAAGCCTCAAAAAATTACCACTTTTTGAGGGCATGCAATTGTAAGCCAAGAAGTAAAAATGGTCAACATTCAACATGGTGTCAAATATTGACCATTTCAAGCTTTGGCTAAATGAATGATTCAACTTACTCAGGCTTACTTTCTGATTTTGTTTCAGTAGCTTCTTGCGTTTTTTCAGACGCTTTTACCGTATTTTCTGTAGCCGCTTTGGCTTTTACCGGGGTACGCTTTTTTGTTACAGTTTTTGCAGTTGTCGATGTTTTCGCCACATCAGTTGCTTTCGCTGTAGTGGTCTCCACTGCTGCGACTTTCTTTTGCGCGGTACGTCGTGGTTTTACGGGTGTCGCTTTGTCTTGCTGTTGAGTCGCATGTTTATCTTCAATGTGAGTTTCAGCCAGTTTTTGAATCCCCTGCTCAACTTTTTGCTCAGCAGTGGATTCTTCAACAGCTTCACTGGTTTTTTCCTTCACTTCAACATGAGTAATTGCTTCATTTTCAACCTGAGGCTCGACTTTCTCTGCAAGCTTTTCTGCTTTGCTGTCTTCTAAAAGCAAGGGATGCGCGTTTGAGATCAATTGACTAAATTTTTCATAAGCATCTAATACATCAATTTTTTCATCAGAATGCTGTAGCAGATATTGCCTTGCGCCAGAAAATACGATTTGAGCTTTATCGGTTGCATCATCGACCAGTTTCCAGTTATATGCAGCACTGATACCCATCGTGGCTAAGGGGGTGAGTCGTGTCAACAGACTAAAATGTGGAAGATTATTCATCCATGGCAGCTTAAATGTACCATCCTCATTTGCCACCCATTTTTTTAACAGCTCTATATCATTGCTCGAACCTAAAAGCTGTTGCAATTGGCTCACATTGTGGGTTTGCAACACCCCTGCAAAAGTTCGTATTGCCGCCATTAATGCGTGTTTTTCAGCAACAGTGCCTAGATCAATTTGTTTAAAAATGTATTCAACAACAGCGTGATCTTTCGCATTCAACTCAAAACCATGCGCTCGCCCAGTGTGATAAACACTTCGAAGTGCCAAAGCCAGTGAACTAGGTACATCAAGAATTGCGCCTAAGCCGCCGAACGCGCCTGTAACCGTACCTTGAATTGCAGCAATAATTTTATTCTGATTCGCCAGCGCAGTACTGATCCGTTGTGAACGTTCAGGATCCTTGGCCAATTCTGCCAAGCTTTTTGCACCCACTTCTTTTAGAACAGCATCTACAGAAGTCAGCTCTGAAACAAATTCATTGAGTTTATCAAAAATAAAATCAGACAATTTATCGTTTAAATCTGGTGAAATAAACGAAGCGACATTATTGATTTTTTTATAATGTTTCCCCAAAAGCTGCCCGGTTACATTGGGTAAATGTTCCCGTAGCATTTGTTGAGGATTTTCATATTGTTTACCTTCAAAAGCACTTTTTTCTTGAGCAGTACCTTGTACAACGGATTCATCTTTAGGACTGTGGCTCAATTTACTCACCGTACCAGGAGCAACATGATTGATCACACTTAAGCCTGTTTCGCTTAGCTTTTTGGCCACGCCAAAAGCATTTGAAATAAATCCGCCTGATTGTTTTTTATTAGAATTTGCCATGTGCACCCTCGTAACTGTGGTTTTTCAAACACTAAAGCTTGTATTAAATAGTTTCTCAACGCTTACATTAATGTACTGATTCACGAATCAATACAATCACTATTTCACAAAATTTCAATACAGATCATCATACTATACAATTATAAACAATCTACCCCTAGTTCACTTGCAATTACAGCACTCAATTTACTTAAAAATACTTTTTATAACAAATAGATGTCACAATTTGTCGCAGACAACTTATGTACCAGTGGTCATCTCAGCCTTTGCCAGTTATGATAGATTCATTGGATAAAATATATATAGAATCATTATGAAGCAAAATTTTCAAAATCAAATTAAGCACAGTTCAGAACAAAAATATCAAGCGGAACTAGAACGCTTGAAAGAACAAGATCAACATAGAAAGCCAGCAGGTTGGCAACTTTCTGCCTACGCTGTTCGCTCATTTATCTTGGGTGATGCCAAGCTGGATATTCAAAAAAAGTTTTATGGTGATGATGCTTTAGTTGACCGCGCCTTGGTTACGTTGATGGGCAATCAGGGTTTGATGCTGGTGGGTGAACCAGGTACAGCAAAATCGATGCTTTCAGAGCTATTTAGTGCTGCCATTTCAGCCAATTCTCAGCTCACAATTCAAGGGACAGCAGGGACAACCGAAGACCATATTAAATATTCTTGGAACTACGCACTCCTTTTATCGGAAGGACCAACAGATAAATCACTGATTCCCTCCCCGCTCTTCTATGCCATGAAAAACGGACAAATTGCCCGCTTTGAAGAAATCACCCGTTGTCCACCTGAAATTCAGGATGTGTTGGTGTCTTTACTGTCTGAGAAGCAAATGATGATCCCTGAAATGGGACAAGATTTTAGTTTGCAAGCTACACAAGGATTTAACATCATCGCAACAGCAAACTTGCGTGATCGTGGCGTACATGAAATGTCAGCAGCATTAAAGCGCCGCTTTAACTTTGAAACAGTAAAACCAATTCGTGATCAAAAATTTGAAATCGAACTGGTGGGATTACAACTTAAGAACCAGCTTGCTGATTTATACAGTGAAATCCAAGTTCGCCCAGAAGTTATCGAACTCTTGGTGACCATTTTCAATGAGCTCAGAACAGGACAAAGTCTGCAAGGCGCAACACTTAAAACGCCTGATGCTGTTATGTCTACTGCTGAAGCGGTCAATATTGCCCATGCGGCAGGTCTACAAGCCATTTATCTCAGTGATGGAAAATTAAAAGCAGAACACCTCGCACAACAATTGATTGGAGTTGTGTTTAAAGATAATCCAGATGACGCTAAACGCCTACGTTACTATCTGGATACTGTGGTGAAAGAGCGTGCACGTAAAGATGCCGACTGGAAAAGTTTCTATGACGCCAGCCGAGAGTTTTAATCATGCAGCTGTTGGATCGAAATATAGAGAGAGGTGAAATGCCTGAACGCTTAAAACAGGCATTTCAACTGAAACAGCAAATGGCAGAGCAAAACGTTTTTTTTGCGCCAATCCGCCATCATAGCCCTGCTTGTGCATACGTGTTAAAACAATATATCGATGAACTGAAGCCCACACACATTTTAATCGAAGCACCAACAGGTTTTGAATTCTTAATTGAAAGCTTACAGAACCAAGCCACTCAACCTCCTGTGGCTATATTTGCACAAGCACAACGCTCTTCAAATAAAACCTCACCCAAAAAAGGCGCTGCAAATAAAGAGAGTGCTGGCGAAGAACATGAAAGTGATGACGAGGTTCAACCAGAAATCTTTTCTGCCTACTTCCCTTTTTGTGAATACTCACCTGAATGGGTCGCCATCCAACAGGCAAAACTCATTCAAGCAGACGTTAAATTTATTGACTTGGATTGGGCAAAACAAAGTGCCTTAAAAACACAACAGTCCGATTTGGACTGGCAACAAAAAAGTTTGCTGTCTGAACGTTATTTTGCGCATAGCCAATATATCCAAAAACTTGCTGAAACCATGCATTGCCGAAATCACGATGAACTTTGGGATCATTTATTCGAGCTGCAAAATGTTGAACAACTGCAACATGCTCAAACTTTTTTTGATGATGTTTTTGCTTGGTGTTCATTGGCACGTCTGGATTATGAGCGTGAGGTACTCTTACAAGATGCTTCATTACATCGTGAAGATGTGATGTGGAATTGCATCCAAGACAGTATTGATCCCAAGCATAAAATTTTGGTGATCACGGGTGGCTTTCATAGTCTTGCCTTAATTGAAAATCTAGCAGCCCCACAGCAAGCAGAACGTTTTATTGTCCAAGATCAAAAGCAAAACTGGCAAGAGCAAGCTTGGCTGATTCGCTATAGTTTCGATCGTTTAGATGCTTTAAATGGCTATGCTTCAGGTATGCCCTCACCTGCATATTATCAACAACATTGGCAAAATTTAAAATCTGCAAACAATCCAACGGTTGAACAAACGCAACTGCAATTTTTTCAATATTTAAATGAGTTATGCCATTTTTTAAACCAAGAAAATGCACTGGATGTAACGCCTTATATCGCGCTAAAAAATACCGCTGAACTTGCTTGGCAATTGGCTTGCCTTCGAGGGCATTATCAACCGAGCCGTTATGATTTACTCGATGCCTTACAATCAGCCTTAATCAAAGGGGAAATGGATGATGGACAACAGCATTTATTTACCCTGATTTTTCAGTTTTTAAGTGGGCAACAGCTTGGTAAGGTTGCTCAAAATCAGCACAGCCCTGCCTTATTACAAAATACCTATCAACAGATTAAAACCTATCGTTTTAATTTAAATGACACCATTTTACGCAATCGAAAACTCGATATTTATCGTAAACCTTTACATCAGAACATTAGTCAATATTTGCATTTATTGGAATTTGTCGGCTGTAATTTTGCTCAACGTATTTCGGGTCCAGATTTTGTTCAAGGTGCCAGTCTGGATTTGCTGTTTGAGGAATGGCGTTATGCATGGACACCCAGTGTTGAAGCACGTTTGATTGAACTGGCAGAAATGGGCAATCAACTCGAACAAATTGCACTGCTTAAAATTATTAAACTACAGCAAGAAAATGAAGCAAAAGGTGTGGGACAATCTGCCTTTGAAACTGCCAAATTGCTGGCTTTGGCGTGTCGCTTAGGATTAAAGCAACATTTAGAATTGCTCCGTCAACAACTCGATACTTTTTTAGAAAGCGATCAAAACCTTGCCTCGGTGATTGGTGCAGCACAGCAATTGTATTATTTGTGGCATGGTCACAAGCTGTTAAATTTACCCGAAAATATCGTGATACAAAGTTTAAGTTTTGCCGTCTATCAGGCCTGTTTTTTACTTGATCAAATTTACGATACCCACGAAGAAAAAGTTGAACAAAATCTTAGCAACTTAAAAACCTTGCATGAACTGATTTTAAATATCAAGCAACGAAATCTTTCACTACAGCATGCAGTCGTAAATGCACAAGATGTAGATTTACTGGAACTGATGTATAGCCAAATTGATCTGGCAAAAATTGATGAGTTTCATCTTAGTTCACTCAAAGGTGCGCTACATACTTTACAGTTTTTAGATCATGAAATTGAGCAAAATCAGCTTCAACAACAATTACAACTGGCTTTTGCAGTGGGAAGTGATCCTGAAGATGCTGTGCAATACCTACATGGCATGTTTTTTATTGCGCCTGAAATCTTTGTGCAATCCAAGGTTGCAATTGATGCACTTCACCAATTGGTCAGTCATTGGACTGAAGATACCTTTATTCGGATTTTACCTGATTTACGCTATATCTTTAGTCAGCTTACCCCAAAGCAAAGCACTAAAGTATCTAAAATTATCGCAAAAACCACAGGACTTGGCGAGGATGTCATTCTCGATCAGGTACTCAGTCATATTGGGGAACAGGATGTATTCCAAGGCATACAACTTAACCAGCAACTGCAAAAAATATTTGAATATGATCACTTAGATCGCTGGGCAAGCAATCGCTCAAAACAACTCAATCCAGAACAACAAGGAGTGAATGAATGAGTCAATTACCTCCTGAACCAAATCTTGATGAAAACTCAGATACCCCCGCTTCTCTTGATGCAATGGATCAAGCACGCCGTTGGCGCTTGATGCTCGGTCGCTATGCCGACCAGAATTTATCAGCAGCGGCATTGTCAGGCGATCAACTGAAACTTGAGCGCAATCTTGATTATCTCTACCAAAATGAATATAAGCGTCGTGGCATCCAACAAGGGAAAAATCGCCATGGCGGTTTGGAAGCCTCGCAGCTTAACGCGATTAACTGGCTCAACCAAAGTCGAAAACTGTTCCCAAAATCGACCTTTGAACGTATGCAAAAACAAGCCATAGAACGCTATGAGTTAACTGAGTTATTTAAAAACCCAGAGCATGTAAGACAACTTGAACCCAACCCTGCAGTGGCTAAAGCTTTGCTGAGTATGCGTGGTCGTTTAAGCAATGAAATGAAAGATGCGATTCGAGAATTAATTCAAAAAGTCGTGGAAGAACTCTTACAAAAAATCCGCACACAATTTTTAAAAGCACTACAAGGTCGTCGTAATCGTTTTAAGCGTTCACATCTTAAACAGGCACAAAACTTTGATTGGAAACGGACCATTCAAGCCAATCTCAAAAATTATCAGCCTGATTTACAAAAACTGATTATCCAAACCCCTTATTTTAATGCCCGTGTACAGAAACATTTGCCGTGGGAAATTGTACTGTGTGTCGACCAAAGTGGCTCAATGATGGATTCGATCATGTATGCAGCAGTATGTGCCAGTATTTTGGCAGCTCTCCCTGCGGTCAATATTAGTCTGGTCCTGTTTGACACCCAAATTGTTGATTTAAGCCATTTAGCGCATGACCCAGTTGAAGTCTTACTGACCATTCAACTCGGTGGCGGAACCAATATTGGTCAAGCTTTACAATACTGTCAAAAGAAGATTAAACAACCCAACCGCAGTATTTTAGTCTTGATCAGTGACTTCGAAGAAGGTGCATCCGTTCAACAAATGCTCAACACCACCAGTCAACTCAACCAACAAGGCTGCAAACTGCTTGGGCTTGCGGCGCTGGATCAAGCAGCCAATCCTGTTTATGACATCAATATGGCACAAAAACTCCAAGAACGCGGTATGCAAATCGCAGCAATGACCCCTGAACATTTGGCGACATGGTTTGCAGAGGTGATGCAATGAGTTGGCATATTTATACCCAATACGATGAAGACAGCCTAACCATGCACAGTAATGCTGGTCTTCTACGTCGTGCCCGTAAAGCTTTAGATGCTGTTGAACTACTACAACAAGAGCACGATCAACTGGTATTTAAAGTCGAAGAATGTGAGGTTAAACTGCCCTTTGAAGGCATCACCAAAGCACTGTGTAATTGTTCAGCACAAGGCTGTTGTAAACACATTCTTAGTAGTATTTTATGGGTTCAGGAACATGAAACACTACTGGCTACCGCAAATAGCCCAAGTGAAAATAGCCCTAACAATAATCGAGAAGATACAGTACTGCTAGCTCAACAGGAAGCATCTCAACATACTGAGACATCTGAGCAAGCCACAACATCAGCCCTTGAAACTGTTTTAGAATTTGATCCAAGTAAAATCCAAAAACAAGCAGGCAAAGCCAATATTCGTTTGGCCTATGAATTTATACAAAATTGGTTGCTGCAACCTGAATCCTGTCAAATTGATATTCAAGAACATAAAATCACTTTTCAAACCGATTTAAGTCCCAATCCAGTTGTTCTCTACCCCGCAACAGGGTTTGAAGGCATGTTGTCAGAAATTACAGACAAACAAAAAGTTGCTGGGCATTTGGCATGTATTGCTTATTTAGTTCTGAAAAATGCCCCTGAAAAATGGCAATGGTCAATTGATACAACAGCGCAACATCATCATCCTACACAGCAAGTTTCACCTGATGATCAGGTATTGATCCAAGAACTTAAAATCATTTGTCAAAACTTTATTCAGCAAGGTTTGTCACATCTGGCCAAAGAAATGGTCATGTCACTGCATATTTTAAATATGCAAGCACGCGCACAAAACTTACCACGTTTAGGGAGCTTATTGCGTGCCTTACATGGCTCAATGAAGCAGTTTTTGGAAGCAGATGTACAGGTTGATGAGCAGCAGATTTTTAATCAATTGGCACATTTGTATGCCTATTTGGCTGCACTGTCAGAAATCGAGCATTTAAATCCAGATGTTAAAGCCGAAGCATTGCGACAACTTCGTGGTGCTGTACAACGCGACTATCAACAAGAAAGCATAGCACATCTGATCCCTCTTGGTTGTGAATGGTGGAATACAGAGAGTGGTGCACATGGTCTAACAGTGTGCTTCTGGGATGCAAAAGAGCAACAACTCAAAGAAGTGACTCAGGCACGTGCCAATCATTTAGATCGTACCTTTGATATGCACAGTGCAGCCAATACTGGAATTTGGGGAAGTTCTCTCAGCTTTTTACTCCAGCATCAACTTGAACTAACCCATGCAAAATCCAGTTCAGAGACACAACTCAGTGCCAGCACAGATACTCGTTTTTTACCAAAAGGCTTGTTGAATGCACTCAGCCAATCTGACTTAGAACAGATGAATATTGGCATTTCAACATGGCAATCTTTACAGGAAATGCTTGTTCCGCATTCAAGCCTAGAACAGCTTAAATCACGTTATGTACTGCTTCGCCATAAAAGTATCACAGCGCCTGAACTCAACGAACTAGAGCAATATTTTGAATACCGTATTACTGACGATGAAAATAGAGCACTCAAGCTGGTCATTCCGATAGAACCAGAATACCGTGCACGAATTAAACATCTCACCCAACTGATTCATAATGAAAAAATTATCGCAACGTTGGTGCGTATCGAAGCAACACAGCAACAGATTCAATTCATTCCATGTAGTGTGTTTTTAACAACGCCAAAAGGTTTAAAAATATTCAGTCTGGATTATGATTATCCTGTACAGAAGAAAAGTAGCTTGGTTGAGCTGATTACTGGTCGAATTGAAAAATTGCTCGAACAAAAAAAACAATGGAAACATCAGCAACATTTATCTGCATTAGACCTTTTGATCTTGGAATCACAAGCCTTGTTTGAATTCTATGCAAATACAGGACGTTCAAAATTGGATATGGATGATCTGGTTAAACTGGATGATTTTGCTGAAAAGTTTGCAGATTTGGGTTTAAGCTTTATTCAAAACTCACTCAAATCAGATTCCACACAACACAATTTAGCCAGTCAGCTTTTAAAATGGCGACATGTTTTATTACAACTACAACGCCTAAATCATAGAATCGCTTTAGAAGGACAAGTTACGTCGTGATAAATTAAGCTTGCTATTTAAATTGATGATATTTTTCTATAATTTTAGTGAACTACCAAGCACAGTATTAAAGCCTAAAGTATTAGCGCCTATAGAAAAGCAA
Source organism: Acinetobacter sp. RIT698 (assembly GCF_009668065.1). NCBI lineage: Bacteria > Pseudomonadati > Pseudomonadota > Gammaproteobacteria > Moraxellales > Moraxellaceae > Acinetobacter > Acinetobacter sp. RIT698. Next base: position 104,401 of record NZ_WJYH01000007.1, on the reverse strand, counting down.
CAGCGAGTTGCTCAAAAGGAATACAGATGTTAAATAAACTTTTTTCAAAAATTGAGTCGATGTTTTTAAAGCCTGAGGATAAGGCAGTGAAAACGCAACAAGCAGACTCAACCGCTGATCATGACCACATTCAAAAACATAATGAAGATCTAAAAAATAAAGTTGAAAAGCTCTACCATATTTTCCGGCCTTTGGCCGTCATTGAAGACCAACTTGATCAAAATGTGGTTTTGTTTATTTTGGATGGAGAAAATCCAGAAATATTACTTAAATTACAGCAATACCCGAATGAAAAAGCACTGCTTTTACTGGAAAAGCCAGGTACCTATAGCTGGTATTGGCCTCAAAACAATCAATCACTGGATAAAAAAGAAAATAAGCTTGCTGAAGCTGCACTAAAACTACGCCGTCGTTATTATGGTGAGATCTTTGAAGAATTAGAATTTGAACAAATTATTCGTTTTGCCAAAGTGCTTGAAGCGGCAACACAACAGAAAAATTTTACCAATATTTATGAAAAAGTGCCCGCTTGGTTTATTTATCTCACGGTAGATACATTTATTACTGCTTTTGATAGTCATCATTTTAGCGAAGCAGATCCGAATAAATTGTTAAAGCAAAATTGGACTCAACAGAAACTATTTGATTTGCTTGAAAGTGATCAACAGGGTTTAGGCGATGAACTACTGCCTTATTTATTTGAACGCCAAAATATCGACAGTTATCATTCTAGTAAATTAGATAAAATATTATTACTCAAGGACACCCAAGATTTCATTTCAGCCCGATTAGATCAACTCAGAAAACTTATTCCAACACTGAGCATCATTGGACAAGAAAACTTTTTAGACTATATCGCCAAACAAACGACATTGATCAAACAAATCCCTGACTTGATTGTAAAACTTTCTGTAGGGAAATCTAAAACCATTCGTACTAAAGCCACCAGTTTATTGACGAATTTAAATCCAGAAGATAGCCAAAAATATTTAAATCAAAATCTATTGGAAGGTTCAAGTCAGGAACGTGGCTTTTCTGCAGATCTATTGGCACGTTTAGGTGCTGACAATCTAACTGTACTAGAACAAGCTTTTGCACAAGAAAAACAAAAATCTGTACAACAAATCTTACAAATGGCAATTCAGCGCTTAAGATCTGTTGATACTGCTCAATTACAGCAAGATTTTGAAGCACCAACATTTCAACCGTTTGTTGAACAAAAAATTCCAGCAAGTTTTACCGAGGTTATTTTAGAAAATTATCAAGAAATTTTGGCTAAAGCTGAACAGAATGCTGCCGATGAAATTGAAGAGAATAAAACAGCAAGTTATAAAAGAACTTGGGCTCAAGATCATTTAAAGCAGCTTAAAAAAATCAATCATCAAACTTTAACGTCGATTGTTGACCAGCTGAACGGTGATGCATCTTTTAAAAATGTACACCAAGTTGAAAATATTATTACCCATAAAAATAAATATAAAAAATATCCTGAGTTTTCCATTAATCATGCCATGAGAATCATTGCGATACGCAATCGGAATTGGATTTATTGGCCTAATTTATTTGAAATGCTTAAACCTGAAGAATATGCCAATTATGAACTTCGCCATATCGTTCAGGCCCTAGATGCGGCTAAATTTAACAATCCCAAACGTAGAGTCGCTCAAGGGATTCTAGCGGGATCATCCTATTATCAAAGTTTACAAGATCATATTTATGAAAAAGATAAAATTTGGCCATTTTTTGCGGAAAATCAAGAATATTTAACTGAAGCGTTGGGGCTTTCTCCATCTTTAGAAAAAAATGAATATCAAAGCTTTAACCCATCCGATGCCATCTTTGTACTTAAATGTTTCCCATCCTTACCAGTACAATTTATTCCGCGCTTACTCGAATTTGCATTGGGTGAAAATAAGCGTTTGCGTTATGAAGCGCAAGAAACCTTACAACACCTTCCAGACATTCATCAACGTGCCATTGAAGCTCTAGATTCGGGTAAACAAGACATTCGAATCACTGCAATTGAATGGCTAGCACGTCTACAAAATCAGGATGCAGTAAAACCGCTGAATGCTTTACTTAAAAAAGAGAAGAAAGAAATCGTTCGAGCTGCTCTTCTAACGACATTGGAAAAGCTTGGACAGGATATTAGTGCTTATCTCAAACCAGAAGTGCTGCTGAAAGAAGCAGAAGACGGTTTAAAAGGCAAACTTTCAAGCAGTTTTACATGGTTTGATTTTGACACATTACCAAAAGTGAAATGGCAGAATGGTAAAGAGGTTGACCCTAGAATTATTAAATGGTGGGTGATATTGGCTGAAAAACTGAAAGAGCCTAGAGCCAATGCCTTATTACAACGCTACAGTGGCTTACTCGATCAAAAAGATCAGGTACAACTTGCCAATCATTTATTACACAGTTTTATTCATCAAGATACCTTACAAACACCATTGGATGAAGCAACGCAATATGCAACCACAGAAGCGCCTGGCCGTCTGAGTTCTTATCGGGATTCATACAAACGTTATGGTGAAAAATACCCTGAATATTATGCCAAATATGGCACCATCACCTTAGAAGAAGTGATTGAAGAGATTAAACGCGAACGTTTAGGACTTTATCTGGGTTCCGCGATCAAAAGTAAAGGTATGCTTTCACTGACCGCCAATGCACAAGGAAGTTTTGCCGTCAAACAATTGCAGAACTATATGAAGCAACACTACCCTCGTCGCTCACAAATTGAAGCCATGATTAGTGCATTATCGATCAGTAATGACCCATTAATCATCCAACTGTTGCTTTCACTTTCACGTCGCTACCGGACTGCTTCGGTACAAACACTTGCAAACACATTGGTTGCTGAGATTGCTGAACGTAATCAATGGACAAGTGATGAGCTGGCTGACCGCACCATTCCAACAGCAGGTTTAGATGAAAATGCTGTGTTACAGCTACAATATGGCTCACGTAACTTTAGCGCCATTGTTGATGATAAAGACAAATTCATTCTTAAAAATGAAGAAGGTAAAGAAGTTAAAGCGCTACCAGCGGCCCGCCAAAATGATGATGAAAGCCTGATCAAAGAAGCCAAAGCACTGTTTAGTACCAGTAAAAAAGAGTTTAAACAAGTCGTTGATATGCAAACCGGTCGTTTGTATGAGGCGATGTGTAGCGAACGTCAGTGGAATGTTGCTGAGTGGCAAGAGTATATCTTTGCCCATCCGATTATGAGACGCTTAATCCAAAAGCTGATTTGGCTTGAGATCAAAACCAATGGTGAAAAAATCAGTTTTAGACCAAGTGATGATGGTGCATTACTGAATTTAGATGATGATGAAATCGAACTCAGCGCAGACAGTAAAATTCAAATTTCTCATGCGGTTTTGGTTGGTGAAAAGGAAGCAAAAGATTGGATTGCACACTTTAAAGACTATAAAGTGAAATTCTTATTTGAACAGATGACTCGTCACCTACCAAAGCTTGAAGATGATAATGTCACTGAAATTAAGGATCATAATGGCTGGCTTACAGACACCTTTACCCTACGTGGTGTTGTAACCAAATTAGGCTATCAACGCGCCAGCATTGAAGATGGTGGTTCATTTGACCGCTATACTAAGCCCTATAAACAGTTGGGTATTGATGTAGAAATTACATTTAGCGGAAGTTATGTACCTGAAGAAAATATTCCTGCTGTCCTTTATGAACTGACTTTTAGTAAAAAAGCCAGCCGCTCTTGGAACAACAATGAACTTCCACTTAAACAGATTCCACCAATTTTATTGGCTGAGAGCTATGCAGATTATTTAAAAGTTGCTGCATCGACATCAGGTTTTGATCCTGAATGGGAAAAGAAAACGCCTTGGTAATTCATAAAGACAAAGAAATTTTGTTTAGGCTTGCTACAGGCTATAACAGTTGTATTGCAACCGATATGATTGGTCTTGATGGTCATCATATCGGTTATATGGGTAATTCAACTCAGCAGGTAAAGAGAAGCCTTGTTCTACAATAGGGATAAAACACCATGCTTATTCCAGCAATTTAAAATTTATTTCAAAAATTAGTGCTTCAAACCATCTCTGGTAAGCCCTACTTATGGATGGTTTTGCCTAATTGATGTAAATATCCATCATGAATTCATATTATTATAAAAATAATAAATATATTTATTTTCAGCTATTTAATTAACTTTTAAGCATACAATATATTGTTTTAAATGATGCACAAGAATCAATATCTTTCGCCATTGAACTAAAAAAGTAAACGCGTTTAAATGTAAACATTCATTCTGTATTCTAAAATAAAGGACTTTGCATGAACCGTCGTGTTGTCATCACTGGTATGGGCATTAACTCATGTATCGGTAATACATTGGAAGCTGTTAAGCACTCTTTGGAAAATGGTATTTCAGGGACACGTCATAATTCAACTTACGAAGAACTTAATTTTAAAAGTCATGTCAGTGCCGCAGCAGAACAAGATTTTGATGGTATTGACCGTAAACTCAAGCGCTTCATGGGCGTATGTGCAATGTATGCCTACAATTCTGCGCTTGCAGCCGTTGAACATGCAGGCTTAACGCCAGAACAATTGGGCGGTAATCCTCGTTACGGTATTGCAGGGGGTTCAGGTGGTAACTCAACTGCGTCTGTTACAGAGATGGTTAAACTTTTAGAAGAAAAAGGTGCGCGTAAAATTGGCCCGTTCTTCGTACCACGTAATATGTCAAACACCATTACTGCCAATGTCGGTGTTGCATTTAAATTACAAGGTGTTGCTCATTCAATCACCAGTGCTTGTGCAACTTCAGCTGATGCAATTGGCTATGCTTACAACTTGATTCAATTGGGTAAACAAGATTTAATGTTGGCCGGTGGCGGTGAAGAAGATCACTGGTCACAAAGCTTATTGTTTGATGCAATGGGCGCACTATGTTCTAAATATAATGATGCTCCAGAAACAGCATCACGCCCATACTCAGCAGACCGTGACGGTTTTGTGATTGCGGGTGGTGGTGGTTTCGTTGTACTTGAATCACTTGAACATGCTCAAGCACGTGGTGCAAATATTCTTGCAGAAGTTGTTGCTTATGCTGCAAATTCGGATGGTGCGGATATGGTTGCACCATCAGGTGAAGGTGCGACCCGTTGTATTTTGATGGCTTTAGAAGAAGCCAAACAACATGGCGTAGATAAGGTTGACTATGTCAATACCCATGGTACTTCAACACCTGCTGGTGATGTGACTGAACTTCTTGCGATGGGTCGTGCATTTGGTGAAGGCAATGTTCCACCATTAAGCTCAACCAAGTCTATGACAGGTCACAGTCTGGGTGCTGCTGGTGTTCAAGAAGCCATTTATTCTGTATTGATGATGCAAAATGACTTTATCGCACCAAACATCAATGTCACTGAACTTGATGAAGGCACAAAAGGTTATGACATCGTACTTGAAAAACGCGATACAAAATTGAATACTGTGATGAGTAACAGTTTCGGTTTTGGCGGTGTCAATGCTTGTCTCATTTTTAAAAAATGGGAAGGCTAAACAAAGAATTGTTGATCATTCAAATTTAAAATAAGTTTGGATGATCAACATCTCGCACACTGCCCTTAAAAGGGTAAATTGATGGATGCTCCTTCAGAAGCTTTCCTTTGGGTAAAAGCTTTACATATCATTGCAGTCGTGTGTTGGTTTGCAGCACTGTTTTATCTCCCGCGTTTGTTTGTCTACCATGCCATGAGCGATGACAATCTAAGTCATCAGCGTTTCGAAATCATGGAGCGTAAGTTATATCGCGGCATTATGTGGCCTTCGATGATCGCAACATTGATCACCGCACATTTTCTCGTAGACTGGGGTGATGCAACACGTCATTACCATGAAGCTTTATGGTTTTATCTAAAAGTCGGTTTAGTTGGTCTTTTGGTGATTTACCACTTTGTTTGTGGCTATTACCGTAAAAAACTGATTGGCAATGCACATTATAAATCGCATAAGTTTTGGCGGTTTTTCAATGAGATGCCAACCCTGATTTTATTTGCAGTGGTGATTTTAGTGGTCGTTAAACCAACATTGTAAATTGTAGATAGAAACCTCCTAAATGGAGGTTTTTTTATACATCTCGATTGGGTAAAGGCGGATCATAAGCATCACCTAAATATTGAAAATCATCTTGTAACCAATACCAGTATTGCCCTTTATTCAAATATAACTGATGTAAAAGCGCAGTAAAGTTCTGGGCAATAATAGGTGAATCACCAATCGTTGCATGGGTTTCAAAAAAGCTATCATAACATTGACCTCGTCTAGCTTGCGCCATATCAATACTGATGTATTGACTCATTTCATCTACCTTTGCGATTAAAAACCAGTCATGACTGATATCATCATTTTCCAATTCCAAATCGATTGATTCGTCTGAGAATAAATAAGTATTAATCGGTATAAATTGATGACTCGCGACGATTTCAATTGAATAAGCTTCTTGTGGAAAAATTTTTATTCCATTGGTTTCACGATAAAAGATCTTCACATCATCAGGAATATTTTGTGGCAAATTTTGTGCTAACTGTGCAGGATACACCTCACAGCTTGGATCTTGTTTTATGGTTTCTATTAACTGCAATATTTCCATTTTTATCACCCATTTTTAAGTAAAACTTGGCGTATTTTTCTGTTCATCGGTGTTGAATAATACTTTTCAATGGCCCAACTCAATACAAAAACAGCAATAAAATAAATTGGCAGTAGCATTAATTTTTCACTTGCTAAGGTTTCTTTAGGAAAATAAAAAACTTTAAATAAACCCAAGATAATCAAATGAAACAAGTACATTTCATAACTACGTTGCCCAATCCACGCTATACCTTTTGACAATATAGAGCGAGATTCAGTATGTGGGTTCTGAGCAAAACAGAAGATCAACATTGCTGACAATAGAGCAAAAAGGCTGATTCCCCACGTACTAACCTCTTTGATTGGTGCATATAAATAAACAGTAACCATCAATACCACAATGATTGGAACCACGATTCTTGAAACCTGTATTTTTTGACTCATCCGCTGAGTCATTAAAGCAGTTAAGCAACCCATCGCAATTCCATCAAAACTTGAGAAGTAATGATAAAGATAAGCCCCGCTTTCCTCGGCAAAATGTAATGAACGGAAATAAGGTGCATAAACGATGATTGCCAATAAAAATATAATAAAGCCTTTACCACGGCCTAATACAACACACAAAATCGGAAATACTAAATAAAAGACTTCCTCAACAGATAAAGACCACAACACGCCAAGTGCATAATTCACCCAGCCATTTTCAATGATCAGGATATTCATCCAAAAGGTAAAAGCAGAAAATACAGTTAAGCCGTAAGAAACTTCAATATCGTTTGGCGCTTGATTGATAAAGGGTTTTAACCCCATTGCACCCAGTGCCGTCACCAGCACCACCAGTAGTACCAAACAAGGCATAATTCGGGCAATACGGCGGATATAGAAATCTTTGAGCTTAATCTGCGCGAGTGTGCCGCTTCTTTGTATAGTATGTTGGGTGATTAAAAAACCTGAAATCACAAAAAATAAGGTCACGCCATAATTACCATTGCGGGCAATTAAAGTACTTAAGCTTTCGCCAAAGATTTGTACACCTAGAAATGTGTCATGCAGTTTATAAGGAATATTAAAATGGTGGAGAAGTACCAATAAAATTGAAATTCCACGTAAGAGATCGATCTTGTTATTGCGCATATATGCTGTTGTTTAGCGTAAATGATGCTATTAAACGTGTTTTTTATTTTTATTTCAGTATTTTATTTTGAATAATTTGTTAAATTTTACATTGAATCTATGCAATCAATCACGGGGAAAACCAAAAAGTTAAGTATCTTATATTTAATCTAAGCGTTTAATTTTTAAATTTAATTTATATCAAAATCTTTCATATCATAGTTATTCAGGAGATGATCTAACACCATCTCCTGATCAATTGAATATTCAACATTAAAGCTGTTGATTACGCTTTTTCATACGCGGTTTATACATCATTTGATAGGTCACCGCTAAAATAATCACCCACAATGGGCTGATGATTAAAGCTTTTAAAGTATCAGGCTCTAGACTTAAAATCACCAAAGTAAAAGCAAGGAAGATCAAAACAAGATAAGACATCCATACACCACCCGGCATTTTAAAGTTTGATTTCTCATGCAATTCTGGGCGTAATTTACGGTAGCGTATATAACACACCATAATAATACTCCAGATACTAATGAATAAAATCACACATAAAGAACTGGCTAAGGTAAATGCTTCAACGGTATTTGGAACAAAATATTGTAGTGCTGCACCTGCCATAATAAAGCCACAAGAGAACAATAAACCTTTTGCAGGAACGGCGCGTTTAGACAGTTCAGCCAACTTAGTCGGTGCTTGCCCTTCTTTGGCCAATCCAAACAACATACGACTGGTCGAAAATACACCGCTGTTCATCGATGACATTACCGAGGATAAAACCACCAAGTTCATAATCACAGCCGCTGCACCAATACCAGCATGTAGAAACAATGTGACAAATGGACTTTGATCCGCAGGAATTTCATTCCAAGGGGTTACCGACATCACGATAAAGAGTGCCAATACATAAAACAAAATAATACGGGTCGGAATCGCATTGACCGCTTTTGGTAAGTTCTTTTCAGGATCTTTGGTTTCTGCCGCCATAGTACCGATCAGCTCGACACCGACAAAAGCAAACAAGGCAATTTGGAAACCTGCTAAAAAGCCACTTGCGCCTTTCGGGAACATGCCACCATGCGACCAGACATTGCTAAAGCTTGCAACTGAACCTGTTGGTGCTTTGAAATGGCTCAACACCATATAGCCACCAATAAGAATCAATCCGACAATGGCTAAAATTTTGATCAAAGCAAACCAAAACTCAATTTCACCAAACAACTTTACCGTGAGGAGATTAATCCCCAATACCAAGAGTACGCATCCGGCACTAATTAAGGCTTGTCCCATGGGGGTAAAAGCGGTTCCGTCTGGAAGCCAAAAATTGAGATAATTGATAATTGCAGCTAAATCCGCAATACCCACTAAGATCCAACCGAGCCAGTATGACCAGCCAATATAATAGCCAGCACCCGGACCAATTAAGTCATGTGCCATATCAATAAAGGATTTGTAGTGCAAATTTGAAAGTAAAATTTCACCCAATGCGCGCATCAGGAAAAAGAACATTGCACCAATGATCATATAAATGATCAGAATTGAAGGGCCTGCAAGGGAAATGGTTTTCCCAGAACCCATAAATAAGCCTGTACCAATTGCACCACCAATCGCAATTAATTGTAGGTGACGATTGGATAATTTCCGTTGTAGCTCATTTGGCGACGATGGTACGTCATCTGAATGGCTTGAAGTTGTCATAAAAATATCCTTTTTGACAATTTTTTGGAGGTAAAACCCGCTTGTGGCATAAGAACATTCCCGTTCTATTGTTCTACCTAACGCGAACTGGGCCACATGGTTTACATGTGTCCAGCTTTAATTCGGGGCAAATACTGCTTTAATTATTGACAATAATCAATTCTACTTTATGACAAGAGACTAATTTATGCCTGCGCCGCAATAACTGCGATCTCAATCAACCAATCTGGATTAACCAAATCCGCTTGAATTGTTGCGCGAGATGGTGCAACACAGCCTTCTAACCAATCAATCCAAATGGTGTTAAAAGTTGCAAAATCATCTAAATTTTTGATGTAGACATGAGCAGACAATAAACGTGATTTATCAGTATTTGCCTCAAGCAATAACTGATCAATCGTTGCCAAGATTTCTTGAGTTTGACCAATAATATCCTGTTGGGTGTTTTTAGGAACTTGGCCTGACAAATAAACCACTTTATTGAAAATGGTGACTGCACTCATCACTTGATTGCTGTTGAGTTTTTGAATGTCTGCGTGTTGAACGTTGTTTGACATGTTGATGTCCTTATTTTGAAATTTTAAAATTGACCCGTGCAGTTACACCACACATGAGCTCATAACCTACGGTTCCAGAACTTGCTGCAACTTCATCAATCGGCAGTACAGTTCCATTTGAAGACTGTCCCCAAAGTACCACTTCACTTCCAACACGAGCATCTGGGATATGGGTTAAATCAACCGCTAACATGTCCATGCTGACACGACCAATAGTTTGGGTTCGTACAGAATTAACCAATACGGGTGCATCCATAGAAATACGTTGGTAACCATCTGCATAACCACATGCCACAATACCGATTTTCATGGCTTGGGTTGCCGTGAATTTAGATCCATAACCCACTGTTTCACTCGGCTGTAAATCTTGAATTGCAATGATTTCACTGCGTAAACTCATGCTTGGTTTAAGATTCCAATCTTGAATTGAATGTGTTGGATAGTCTGGAGAACTGCCGTACAGCATAATCCCGCTACGAATATAATCTGAACGTAAATCTTGTGAATGTCGGAGAATGGCCGCACTATTTGAAACTGAGCGCTCACCGTCTAAATCTTGAATGGTTTGTTCAAAAATAGCCTGCTGGTATGCAATCCCAGATTGCCCCAAACGCTCACCATCAGCATCTGAAAAATGCATCATATGCGTGATAGATTTCACCACATCGAATTGCTTTAATCTCTGCCACATTGCCCGATACGCATCAGGTTTAAAACCTAGACGATTCATTCCTGTATTCATTTTTAAAAATACATCGAATTGCGTCTGTGCTGGATTGTCTTTGAGAGATTGGCTTTGAAATTGTTCTAGCCAATTCACTTGATCTTCATTATGCAAGCTAAAACTTAATTGATACTTTTCACAATCCAATAAATCATCTGCTGAAAAAATGCCTTCTAAGAGCAGAATTGGACCTGTCCATCCCGATGTTCTTAGGCGTTTTGCTTCATCGATATCCAACAAAGCAAAACCATCTGCAGATTTGAATGCATCATAGACACGTTCAATACCGTGTCCATAAGCATTGGCCTTGACCACGGTAAAAACTTTACTTTGTGGCATAAATTGACGGGCGACATTCAGGTTATGCAACAAAGCATCCTGATGAATGACGGCAGTAATTGGTCTAGGCATTTTATTCATCCCTGAATATGGATTGGCGTTGTAAATTATTTATCGCTAAACAATTTATTTATCACTGTTTTAACAAAGTGGCACTTAAGCAGCGTGTGGATAACGCTGAATAGATAAACCTTCGGTACTGATATCGGTTTGATGATTAAGCACCAAATCACTAATCAATTTTCCTGAACCACATGCCATCGTCCAGCCTAAAGTGCCATGTCCAGTATTGAGGAATAAGTTTTTAAAACGTGTTGCGCCAATAATTGGTGTGCTGTCTGGGGTCATTGGGCGAAGACCGGTCCAAAATGACGCTTGTGCCAAATCACCACCCGGGAATAAATCTTGGGTCACCATTTCCAATGTGCCACGGCGATCCGCATTTAAACCATGATTAAAACCGCTTAATTCTGCCATTCCACCAACACGAATACGTTGATCAAAACGAGTAATCGCGATTTTATAAGTTTCATCCAAAACTGTAGATTGTGGTGCAAATGTTGGATCAATAATTGGAATGGTTAAAGAATAACCCTTCACTGGGTAAACTGGTAAATTCAATTCCAGCGGCTTTAAGAAATCACGTGAATAGCTACCAAAAGCCAATACATAGCGATCAGCAGTTAACACCTCACCATTGACCACAACACCTTTGATTTCATCACCTTCAACCACCAATCTTTCAACATTTTGGTTGAATTTAAACTCGACACCTAAACCTTTGGCTAAATTGGCTAAAGCATTGGTAAATAAATAGCAGTCGCCCGTTTCATCATTTGGAAGATGTAAACCACCGACCAATTTATCTTTGGCATGTTCTAATGCTGGTTCTACTTTAGCAAGATCATCTTTAAGCAATAACTCATGTGGAACACCACATTCTTTAAGTACAGCAATATCACGCTGAACCATTTCTAATTGAGCTTCATTACGGAAAACTTGCAACGTGCCTTTTGAACGGTTTTCGTATTCAATGCCCGTATCTTTACGCAGTTCTCTTAAACAGTCACGGCTATATTCTGCAACACGGGTCATACGTTCTTTGTTGATCGCATAACTTTCTGAATTACAGTTTTTAAGCATTTGCGCCATCCATTGTAACTGCCACATACTGCCATCGATATTAATCGCAAGTGGTGCATGATGTTGAAACATCCACTTAACCGCTTTAAATGGAATACCAGGTGCAGCCCACGGTGTCGAATAACCTGGAGAAATTTGACCTGCATTACCAAAGCTGGTTTCTTCAGCTGGACCTGCTTGACGGTCTAAAACTGTAACTTGTGCTCCTTGCTGCGCGAGGTAATATGCACTTGCTACGCCAATCACACCACTACCTAATACTATTACACGCATTTCTTATCCTTTATGCATTTACTAGTTTATTTCACTAGTATATTTTTGGTTCAATAGTTTATTTCACTATTTTTAATGCTAAAATTTAGGTGTTTTAATTTATTGTCGTGAAAAATGATTAAAAAAAAGGGAATAATTGATGCGTAAATTAGACCGTATAGATCGAATGATTTTAGATATTCTTCAAAATGAGGGTCGAATTGCCATCAGCGAATTGGCTTCACGGGTCAGTTTATCGACCACACCTTGTTCTGAACGCGTCAAACGCTTGGAGCGAGATGGTATCATTATGGGCTATCATGCTCGTCTAAATCCGAAACATCTTGATCGCAACTTATTGGTTTTTCTAGAAATTAGCTTATCAGCAAAGTCTGGTGATGTGTTTGAACAAGTGGCTAAGGACTTAATGGAAATACCAGAAGTACAAGAGTGCCATCTTATTTCGGGAGATTTTGATTATTTAGTCAAAGCCCGACTAAAAGAAATGAGCGCTTATCGACGCTTACTTGGTGATTTACTTAAAAAACTTCCATCTTCAGCCTCTTCACATAGCTATATAGTGATGGAGGAAATTAAGGAATCATTGTATTTGGATGTGCGCTAATTCCATCATTTTACCTTTAGACGGAGTGACATGGGATGCATTGCAGATTTGAATATCTCTCCACATTAGATCCAAGTTTTACTGCAAGTGAATCGTAAATTGAGCGGTGATGGGTTTAAGCGTTTAACGATTCCACATCATGCAGTATCTCTACCCAATTGAGCGAATAACATTAAAAGACTACTGGGGATTTAGTCCCTGTTTAAATGTGTGATTGCTACGAACTAACTATGTGATTACGAGTAAAATCCCCAACACATCGATAAAATATTCTCGGTTGGGGATGATTAAGGTGAATTGGAATTATCTCAAAAGTCTGAACTAAAAGCAGATTTAGAGCAGGTTTAACAATTCAGAGAACTTCGCAATTCTTGCTTTCGGCGCTGCTTCGTCCAACTCTTGTTTTGAGCCATATCCATATTCGACCGCAATGGTTTCAATCGCATTTTTACGTGCACCAAAAATATCATGTTCCCGATCTCCCACCATCAAACACTCTTCAGGATTTAACTTTTCTTTTTCAAGGATATAAGTAATCAACTCGCCTTTATTGGTGCGCTCGCCATTTAACTCACTGCCATAGGGATAATTAAAATATTTTAATAAATCAAAATGATCTAAAATTTGACGTGCATAAACTTCAGGTTTTGCAGTGGCTAAAAACAGTCGATAACCCTTACTTTTTAAGGCTTCCAAGGTTTGTGCAACATCATCAAAAACATGGTTTTCAAATAGGCCAGTTACAGCAAAGCGTTCACGATAACCCAATAAAGCTTGTTCAGCTAAAATATCATTTGCTTCAACATTGAGTAGCTTTGCCAATGATGCCTTTAACGGTGGACCAATAATCCAGTCGATATTTTCACTGTCAGGAATCGGATGCCCAACCTTTGCAAGTCCATAACGTGCAGATGTCGTAATGCCTACTTTTGGGTCGGTTAATGTGCCGTCGAGATCAATTAAAATATTCTTTATCACCATCCAATCCTTTAAATCTGTGTTTGAAACAATTATCAAATTACTATCGAGTGTTCTCGTAAACTTGCCTATACTAACGTAAATTTGTGAATTAAGGACATCATCGTGCGCCCTACTGTACTTTGTTTTTCAGGTCTAGACCCTTCTGGTGGTGCTGGTATACAGGCTGATATTGAAGCGATTGGTCAAAGTGGCGCACATGCGGCAATTGCTTGTACAGCATTAACCATTCAAAACTCTCAACAAGTTTTTGGTTTTGAAGCCAGCTCCAAAGAACTACTGCTTGCTCAGGCCAATGCAGTTGTTGGTGATTTACCTATTAAAGCCATCAAATCGGGGATGTTAGGAACCACAGACAATATTGCTGCACTGGCTGAGTTTTTACGTGAACATCCAGATTATCTATATGTACTTGATCCTGTTTTAGTGGCAAATAGTGGTGGTTCACTGGGTAATCAAGAGACTTTGGTTAAAGCCTTTATCGAACTGATTCCTCTGGCAACAATCATTACCCCAAATACTGTGGAATTACGCGCCTTAACAGCAGAACAAGACATAGAAAAAGCCACAGCCAAACTGTTTGAAATGGGCGCACAAGCTGTTCTGGTAAAAGGTGGTCATGAAGATACCCCAGACTATATTCGCAACGCCTTGTATGTGAATGGTGAAATGATCGCTGAATCTAAATGTCCCCGTTTAGAAGGTGAATACCATGGTTCAGGTTGTTCATTGGCAAGCTTTATTGCAGGACGTTTAGCACTAGGAGATCCGCTTAAAATCGCGGTACAACATGCTGAAACATGGTTATTTGGTGTATTAAAAAATGCTGAAACACCGATTGAAGGTGGGCAAAAAATTCCAAAGCGCTTTTAAATGTTGAATATTACTCTGCACTTTTGAAAATAGCATCCAAGTTTCAATAAACAGCTGAAACTTGGAAATCCCCTAAAACAATGGGAATGACAATGAGAATAATAATGTACAAAACACTCACGACAACAATGCTATCAAGTTTACTTTTAACCCCATTCGCATTTGCCCAACCTCAACAACAAACTGTAAATCGCAATATTAACGATGTAGTGAATGGGCAAAAAACCCATTTTATTTTTAAAGATGGCGATGACGAATCAGGTCAACTCATCATTCAAACAGCGGCTAAACAGCAAGCATTTGATCTTGCAGAATTACCATTTGAACGAAAACGACAGATTCATTTTCAAGACTATAATTTTGATGGATATACCGATATTGCTGTGTCTACACCTGACATGGGAATGGGGGTTTATTCTATTTTTGATATTTTTCTCTATCGACCTAAAAGTAAAGATTATCAAGTGTTGGACCAAGAAAAAATTGATTTTAGCCATGCACAATGTTCTGGATTGACGGATCTCAAACTGATTACCCAGAAGAAACAAATGACCAGCTCATGTCGAGGTGGCGCAAGATGGTGGATCGACACTTACCAATTTAAAAATGGGCAATGGAAATGGTTAAAGTCTAAAGCTGCGGATGAGTGATTTTTCCCCTCATCCTCTGCTGATCTTAATGCCACAGTTACAGGATACGGATCCAATCATACAAAAAATATAATTTAATCAGTACGATGTTGATTATGAGTAATATGTTCATTTCTCAGTATATTTATCTTTAAGGCTTTGTATATGTTGGCGATTGGTTTTCCACGACTTTTCTAAAATTTCTTTCTCTAGACGATACTGAATACGTTTTAATTTCATTGGAGAAATGTTGATTTGCTTAAATTGTTTGACATAATCTGTCCAACCTGCACCACGAAAGACATTGTTTCGCATTTGGGTTTTAAATTCGCAATCAGGCATAAAAACTACGATTGAATGGATCTGAGTAGAATCAACAATATCTGTGAGCACACTTTCTAAAACTTTTTGGTGCTTATAATTTTGATGTAATGGATTTTGGAACTTATAGCTCTTTTTATAAATCTTTTGTGTCCAAATCTTTTGACGCTCGCCACCAAATATCCAACCTTTATAATTCTTTGTTTCAATGACAAAAATACCATAAGGACTTAATAAAATATGATCTATTTGGGTGGTCTGATTTTGCTCATCAGGCAGAGTACAATCATTTAATAAAATATAATTTTCTTTGTCTAAATAGAGTTTGACATGGGTGCTGACAGCAAATTCACCTATTTTCCCTTTTAAAAAGGGCTTAAAGAATTTAACCAACGTAATCGCAACGAAAAGTAAAACGATCCAACCTAGATTTGATAATAATGGTGCAAAAATTTGAGCAATCATTTTAAATTGTAATGTAATAATGAATAGCGTTGAGTCTATGGCACTTGTTCAATTTTTAAAAGAATATCCTTATTATCCAACCCACCCGCAAAACCAACCAATTTACCATCAGCCCCGACCACACGATGACATGGCGCAATAATAGAGATGGGATTTTTACCATTCGCTGCGCCTACCGCCCGAACCGCTTTGACATTTCCGATCTGTTCTGCGATCTCTTTATAGCTACGCGTTTCACCAAATGGAATCGTCAATAAAGCTTGCCAAACTTTCTGCTGAAACTCAGTCCCCGCAAAATCTAACGGTAAATCGAACTGGGTTCTTTTCCCTTGAAAATATTCAGTCAATTGTTTCGCCGTCTCCAACAAAACAGGATGTGTATTATTTTTAATTAATTCAGCCAAACGGACCCGTTTAGGATTTTCATTTTCCCAAAGCACTGCAACCAAGGCATGATCATGGGCGACTAATTTTAATATCCCGACTGGGGAACTCATTTCCATAAATGAAAGTTGCATATCCTTATTCCCTTTCCAACTCACCAACAGCTTAACTTAGCTTGAAGATAATTTCATCAAAATAAGACCTGAAATAATCAATACAGCAGCCAACATCCGCATCGCTGAAGCTGCTTCACCTAAAAAGAAAATTCCGACGGCAAAAGAACCAATCGCACCAATCCCCGTCCACACGGTATAAGCGGTACCAAGTGGTAATGTTTTCATTGCATAAGAAAGTAATGCAAAACTTGCAATCATAAAGATGATGGTCAAGATACTCGGTGTCAGCTTGGTAAACCCGTCAGACACCTTCATAAAATATGCCCAAACCACCTCAAACACGCCCGCAACTGCCAATAAAACCCATGCCATTACACATTCACCATTTTCTATTGGGTGTTTCCACTATTGATTACACCATGAACTACACGTAAAAAAAGTGCTATCTCCTACAGAAATAGCACTTAAACATTTCAATAAATTAAGTCGAAGAAAGTTTCATTAAAACTAAGCCAGAAACAATCAGTACAGCAGCGAACATACGCATTGCTGTTGCAGGTTCGCCCAAGATAAAAATACCAACCAAGAACGAGCCTATCGCTCCAATCCCTGTCCAAATGGTATAAGCAGTTCCCAATGGCAAAGTACGCATCGCATATGCCAATAGACCAAAGCTTAAAATCATGAAAAATAAGGTGACAATACTTGGTGTAAGCTTTGTAAAACCTTCGGACAATTTCATACTATATGCCCAAACGATTTCAAAGATACCTGCGAAAATAAGAAAAACCCAAGCCATGACCAGCTCCAAATTTAAATTAGAATCAGGCCGTCCTGACGATTTTTCTCAAATTGAGGGAGGTCGTTCCTCCTGAAGAAGCCTAATTATATCAACTCATGTTGAGGAATTTATTAAAATTTACAAAATTTGACCTTTTTTACATTTCGAATAATTTTTTTTCATGAGGCTTACTTTATGATCAAGCATGCTAAATATAAAAATCAGGGATCAAAACCATGAAACATGATTATTGGGGTGATATCCACCCGAGCTGGGCTGGGTTTAGTTCAGAAACATTTTTTTCACATTGTTTTTTTAATCAAAATGCTGATCGGGAGATTTTCTTAGGGGAAGAGTTTGATGAAGATGGCGATGAAATCGAAGAAGCGCCCAATCTTGATCAACTCAACGCTTTTGCAAAAACCTACCAATTATTTATCAACAGTATTGAACAACATGTTCAGACCATCCAGCAACATGCTTTTGAACGCTATCAAAAGCTTTATGCACATTATTATGAAAATCCAGAAAAATCAGGTGAGGCTGCATTGAATATTCAGGATGTGGAAGCTCACAATCCTTATATTCAGACCATGTTAAATTTGCGTGTGAGTGCACCCGATACCTTAACCCTCTCTATTCACTATGATTTAGACACAGAGCATGGAATGGAATTTAAATTTGTAAATAACCAGCTTGAACGTGTTGCTGGCATTGCAGAAACGTAAATGGTCACTCCCAAAGAAGTGACCTTTTACGTTATACGAAAAACAAAATGTTAGAATCTAAAACGTAGACCTGCACCATATAACCAACCCGATTCGGAGTCGGTTGCAGTTTGCCATGCTGTCTCTTTATTACCCTTAGAATATGCATAGGCCACACTCACATAAGGCATCACCTTTTTTGTGATTTCATAACGGGTTTCTAAACCTGTTTTAATGCTGTTTAGACCTGTTTTTTGGGCATAGCGTGAATCATCGCTAAATACCACATTTAAATCTAAATAAGGCTTTAAAATCAGCTTTTGAGTTAATAGTAAATCACGTTCAGTTTCTAGGCTAAATGCAACCCGACTGTCCTGTCCGAAATACAGATAAGCATCTGTTTCAAAAAAGTACTGCGCCAAGCCGTGTAAACCCAAAGCCGCATCTACACGTTCCTGATCAGTGCTTCGTTCAGGATTATCACTGTAACGCACACCCGCCTGTACATCCCAAAAATCAGCAATGTTACGGCTATAGAGGGCACTTAGATCATATTCTATTTTGTCTGATTCAGCCTTACTGGAGCCCCCTTTAATGAATAACTTATTTTCATCAGTACCTATGCGTAACTCTAAAGATGAATCTAAAGTACCTTTTCCATCTTCATCCAGCATCCAAGCATTATCAATAGTCACTCGCTGATAAACCTGCGCACCATGTTCTTTACGATGATCATGGGTACCATGCGAAGCTATGCTTTCCTCACCCGTAGTGGTTGTAGGCGCTTGATGATGTGTATGATCTACAGGATTGCTTTGCTCATCCAACTGATTCATTTTTGAATGATCCATGCTTGAATGATCAGTCACTACAGTTGATTCAGTCGCAATACTCGCATCACTTTGCATCTGATGCCCTTCATGGGCCAAAGCCAAACCACTCAGCATAAGTAATGAACTTGCCAGAACTGATTTAGAAAAAAGATTAATGATTTGCATGTTGGTCTCCTTTCACTTCAGCCTTTTGAGTGGTATTTGTTGTTTGAACTGGCTGGGTGGACACTTTGCCATCACTCACATTGGCAACAATCAATTTATTCATCATCCCTGCACTCATGTGGTAGAGCAAATGACAATGGATTGCCCATTCACCCAATTCATCAGCGGTTAATAATGCTGTGACTGTTTTTGCAGGTGGTATAACAATGGTGTGTTTATTGGGCATATCCACAGCAGGCTGACCATTTTCCAGTTGCATAAACATGCCATGTAAATGCATTGGATGCGCCATCATACTGTCATTGATAAATTTAATTCGAATACGTTCGCCGTATTTCACTTTGAGTGGTTCAGCATCACTGAATTTTTTACCATTAATCGTCCAAACATAACGTTCCATGGTTCCGCCTAAGCGAATCACGAGTTCACTGGTAGCATCACGAGTATCAGGTTGTGGGGTTAGTGATTTTAAATCACTGTATTGCAGTGCTTTATCTCCTTGCGGGGTCGAAGCATTTGCCCACCCATAAACCGCTTGGTCATTTTTTTGAACTGCAGATGAGCTGTTATGCTGTGAATGATCCATAGCTTGGGTATCATTCGTATTCATTTTGGAATGGTCCATAGCTTGCATATCATTGGCATTCATTTTTGAATGGTCCATACCCTGCATAGCATCAACATTCATTTTTGAATGGTCCATGCCCTGCATAGCATCAGCATTCATTTTGGAATGGTCCATACCCTGCATATCATTCGTATTCATTTTGGAATGGTCCATGCCTTGCATATCTTTCACATTCATTTTTGAATGATCCATGCCTGACATATCACCCATACTCATCTTGGAGTGATCCATTCCTCCGCCACCATGACCTCCCATATCTTCCATAGTTAGCACAGCACGTGGACGAGCAGCAGGCATATGAATAGCAGCACTTTTTGCTGTTAATTCATTGTGGAGTGTTCCAATCGCAAATCCTGAACGGTCAATAGACTCTGCCTCAATCTGATAATGATTGGTTTTAGGTTCAACAATCACATCATAGGTTTCAGCAGTACCTATACGAAATTCATCCACATCCACTGGCTTTACAGGTTGTCCGTCTGCACTGACTACTGTCATTTTTAGCTGAGGAATACGTACATCAAAAAACGACATTGCCGATGCATTCACAAAGCGTAGTCGAACTTTTTCATTTGGCTTAAACAGACCCGTCCAATTTTGTTCAGGGGTTTTTCCGTTTACAAGAAAGGTATAACCCGTCACATCAGACATATCCGTTTTTAACATACGCATCTGATTCCACATTTTGCGATCAGACCACGTTGCTTTTAGACCATCACGTTGTAACTGTTTCCAAACATCCCCTAAGGTTTCACGTCGATTTTGATAATATTCTGCGGAAATTTTTAGGTTTTTTTGGATCTGGTCACTGGTTTGCTCATGAAAATCCGACAACATCACCACATAATCACGATCTGTGCGTTCATGCACTGCCAGCGGTTTTTTATTCTTTGGATAAATCACTAAAGAACCATATAAGCCATCCTGTTCTTGGCCTTTCGAATGGGCATGATACCAATAGGTTCCACTCTGACGAACTTTGAACTTATAGACAAATTCTTCGTTGGGTTTGATCCCGTTATATCCATTAAAGCCAGGTACACCATCCATAATGCCTGGCAATAAGAGACCATGCCAATGGATCGATGAATCTTGGTTCTTTAAATTATTTTTAACTCGAATCACCGCTTCATCACCTTCTTCAAATTCTAAAAGTGGTGCGGGAAACTGGCCATTTACAGTAATTCGTTTTACCGGTTTACCTGTTACATTGACGATTCCTTCATCAATGCTGAGTTGATATTCTTTGATTGCGGCAATTCCCCAAGTTGAGGAGACCAAGCACAATGTCGCAATCAAGCTTTGAGCTAATCGCTTTTGAGATAACTGAATAAACATAACTTAACCTAAATTTTAACAAGCAATTTTGAATAAAAAAGTGTCTAAAATCAGATTAAGCTTTTGGAGGGCGTAGGATTTCTTGCCAATGCCCTGCGAGGTGCTGAGCTTGGTAATTGATTTGATAGGCTTGAGTATTGTGCAGGTGATCAGGTGCAATCAATTTTGGAATATCAGGATTGAACCAAACCACTGAAGATTGGCATGAGAATGCAGCACAATCTAGACATTTAGTCAGTTGCCTATCTTGAGATTGAACCTGTTGATTATGGCAATCTTTTAGATTTTGCGCCTGTTGCTCATGATTGAGATGCGAGTTTTGATCATTTTGTTTTTGTTGTATATCTGCACAGTGCTGTTTCATTTCTTGTACAACACTGTTTTTCATCATCGATTGATGTTCATCTAAAAGCGATGAATTCATCATTTGCTCATGTTGCATCACATTTACAGATGCAATAGACACACTGCTCCAGCCTATGGCAAAAACCATAAGACAAACAAACCAAAGCCGTTTGTGCAGTTGTCTAAACAAAACTAAAACCTATGTTTTAATCTAAGATGAAGCTAAAGCATAGCCAATAATGACGAGTTTGGCAAATATCACGCGGAAAGATTGCCAATATCACTGAATAATTTTCCATCAACTGCACTTTGAATAAAAAATGAATAATTAAATTGATGAGTAGCGGACTATTCTTATTAAAAAAGAGCTCGTTTGAGCTCTTTTTAAACAAAAATTGCATGTGTGATAAACGATTGATCACCCTTTGATTAATCTATACCCAGCTTATCCATATGCTTATCAACATGGTTATCCATATAGTTATCATCAAAGTTATCCACAATTCACACAATACATTTGTGGAAAAGTTTAAGCCGAAACTTGTCCAACTTTTGCTAATTCAGCGCGCATTTCGTTAATCACAGCTTGATAATCAGGTTTACTAAAAATCGCCGAACCAGCAACAAACATGTCTGCTCCCGCTTCAGCAATTTCACGGATATTTGCTGGCCCAACACCGCCATCAATTTCTAAACGAATGTCACAACCTGAAGCATCAATAATTTTACGTGCCTCACGTAATTTATCCAAAGTGGTAGGAATAAATTTTTGACCGCCAAAGCCAGGGTTTACACTCATCAAAAGCACTTGATCCACTTTATCTAAAACATAGTCGAGATAGTGCAAAGGTGTTGCTGGATTAAACACTAAACCTGCTTTAGCACCACCATCTTTAATCAATTGTAATGAACGGTCGATATGATGCGTTGCTTCAGGATGAAAAGTAATAATATCTGCGCCTGCTTCTAAGAAATCACCAATCATACGATCAACAGGGGAAACCATAAGATGCACATCAATTGGGGCTTTGATCCCATATTTCTTTAATGCCTTACATATACCCGCACCAAAAGTTAGGTTTGGAACATAGTGGTTATCCATGACATCAAAGTGGACAACATCTGCACCAGCTGCCAATACATGTTCCACATCTTCACCCAGACGGGCAAAATCAGCAGATAAAATTGAAGGTGCAATCAGATATGGCTTGGACATGAAACAACCTGGCAAAGATAAAAATTTTTCCTATTATAACAAACTTACCCTACTGGGTTGTTTTAAAAAGCAACAGTTTTACTCATCTTGGTTAATTTATCAGATCATAGCAATCAACCTAGTTTAATCAACGACTGCCTATTACTTGATGATATGGGTTTTAACGAGTGCTCTGGTCTTTGAGAAAAATACAAAAAAATAAAGGGCTTAATTAAGCCCTAGATCAAGTCACCGCCACCTTGCATAATCTATAGATAAGCATCGCTTATCTTTATTGTTTAAGGTTTAGCCTGTTGTTTTTTCTCAAAATCACGAACCATTTTAACGCGTTCTTCAGTTGCAGGATGTGAAGACAATGCATCAAAAATCTCTAAAGAGCTCTCTTTTTCACTAGACTCATTTTGAGGTTGTTTTTTATTTGGGTCCGCTTTTTTATCAGCTTCAGCCGTTTTGCCTGCCTGCTTTGGTTTTTCTTCCAGTGCAGTTTCATCACTTAAGCGTTGTAAGAAATTCGCAAAATGAGACACTTCAATGCCTTTACGATCCATCAATTTCAGCGCATACATATCCGCCTCAGCTTCAAATTTGCGTGAATAATTTGCACCGATCATCGCGGCAGGTAACGAGGTCAATAAGTCTGAACTGTCTCCCGTCATGGCAATATACAGTACACTCAACCCCAAACTGGTCAAGCCTTGCTGTAAGCTATGCCGTTCCACCAAATGCCCTTGCTCATGAGCCAAGACACCTAAAATCTCTTGATCACTATGCGCCATTTCAATCAGCTCATCGGTAACAATGATCGTATTGTTGGGTAAAGCCACTGCGTTGGCACCCAATCGCCCACCTTCACGAAAAACCAATTTTGCTGGCTTTCCTTCAGCGATGGTATTTAGATATTGCTTGGAAATTTGATCTTTTTGACCTTGTGCCAAATGACTGGGGTTAGTCCAATTATTCAACACATATTTTTCCGCTTCATCGCCTAATTTATTCAAACTATTTTCAGGCAGCTGAAAAGCAACATAATGTGATGCTGCTGGAACACCCCATTTCACTAAAGCAAAAACAAAAGCCACCACAAAGATGATACTGAATACAATTAAACTTGGAGAACGTTCTAATTTCCAGATCGAATGCTGAACATTTTTAGTCCCAAAATTAAACCATTCTGGTAAAGCCCCCTGAAACTCAATCCTAGCGTCATCTTTAAGCTCAATCGCAGGATTTAATTGCCCCAGTGCGCCAATTAATTCCATATCGCGATATGCATAACGGCGTTGATGTTCTAAACGTTCACCATACTGAATCAGTACCTCGGACTCAGATTGAGCGGAAAGTTGGGCATGGTGTGGTTTAGACACCACACCATCATAGAAAATGACTTCTATTGGTCGTGACATAAATTATTCAACTCATATCATTATAAAGAAACATCAATGTCGAAGATGTCACTAATTTCTTCAGCTAAAGCACTTTGCTCTTGCTGTGCAAGATTCATCATTTGATCTGGATCATCATGCAAAATTAAA
The DNA here is from genome assembly GCF_009668065.1 of Acinetobacter sp. RIT698. Lineage (NCBI taxonomy): Bacteria > Pseudomonadati > Pseudomonadota > Gammaproteobacteria > Moraxellales > Moraxellaceae > Acinetobacter > Acinetobacter sp. RIT698. The sequence continues at coordinate 80,012 of NZ_WJYH01000007.1, read as the reverse complement.
CTCATCGAATCAACTTGATATTTGTGAATACGAATTGCCGCCCAGGCAGACATTAAACCAATGCTTAGAATTTTAACCAGCCAATTTGATGCCACAATCCATGCATAACGCCATTGATTACAATCTGTTTTAAATTGGCTGCTTCCAACCGTTGTATTGTTCCATGTGGTAATAAAAATACGTGCCGCGATTAATGGATAAATAAACAAACCTGCCACAGCGTACATCGCAAAGACACCAAAGATAAAAAAGTTTGGCGTATACCCTGCAATAAAACCGATAATACCGAAATAGATAATGCCAAATGCCAGCATGATTCCAAAAGACATAAAAATTGGAATGTAAACTGCCGCCATATAAGCTGACCAATCAGCATTCAATTTAAAATCCAACTGCCCTGCATATAAATGATCGATGTAGTATTTTTTATACAACCAGATCGCAACAGGAGCAAATATCCCTAAACTAAAAATATAAATTAGAATACTGAGAAAAAAGACTTTATAGGATTCTTTTATGGTTCCCGCAAAATAAAACCGACTGTTGCCGAATTTACTGTTTCTTGCGGTAAAGCGCATTGTTGCCCGAATCAGCCATGGTACTGCTGCATACAGCACCACTAAACCAACCACCGTCGCAATCATGGAATATTGTGAGGAGATTGAAAAGGCAGCATAAATACCCAATGCAATCAAACGTCCAACTAAAATTTTCGTGGGGATACCAGTAAAGTCAAAACGTCTTTTAAAGAATTCAGTATTACCATAAAAATAACGTAAACGACGTACTTTCGCCCAAGGCGCGTACAAACTTAAGGTAATGATGGTCAATAAGATATTTACAATCCATATACCAAAATATTCCATTGCATCACCGTGAAATTTAAAACGGTGAATTCTAGGATATTGCTGATCTACGGGCTGCTGTATTTCTGGTGGTGTAGCGCCTTTTTCCAAATTCAAATGACTCGGAAATGGAGGCGGTATTTGTTCTTGCATATTCTTCTCTTTATTCAAATTATTTGATGACAATCTAAAATGATATGAAATAAAAAACCTCAAAAAGCAGTTTATATTTTTTCTGCGCTGAAAGAAATAGAGTAAAAGCAAACAACGATTTACTTTTACTCAAAATTCAGTTTTTGTTAGACGATTCAATTATTTTTGTAGTTGCAAAGCATGAAATTGTAAATGGTCATCAATAAAACTTTGAATGAAATAATAACCGTGATCATAACCTTCATGAAATCTTAAGGTGAGTTTTTGCCCAACTTTATGACAAGCTTGTTGATATTTCTCGGGATTCAATTGACTATAAAACTGATCTTTTATACCTTGATCGATAAGCACTTCGTCAAATAACTGACCTTTAGAAAGTAGTAATTGAGTCGCATCATGCTTTGTCCACTCAGACTGATCAGCGCCTAAATAATGAGAAAAAGCCTTTTCACCCCAAGGACATTCTATCGGAGCACAAATCGGTGCAAATGCAGATACTGATTTAAAATAATTTGGATATTTCCAAGCCAGTGTTAATGCGCCATGCCCGCCCATACTATGACCAAAGATTCCCACAGCTTCAGATTGAATCGGTAAACTTTTTATTAGCAATGGATAAAGTTCATCTACAATATAACTTTCCATCTGAAAATGCTCAGCCCAAGGTGCTTGAGTTGCATTGAGATAGAATCCTGCACCCTGCCCCAAATCCCATGAATCGCCTTGTGCAACCTGTTCACCACGAGGTGATGTATCAGGTGTAATCAAGATTAAACCAAGCTGAGATGCCAAGCGCTGTGCATGCGCCTTTATGATAAAGGTTTCTTCTGTACAGGTCAGCCCTGCTAAATAGAATAATGCAGGACATTTCTGCCCTTTTAATGCTTGAGGCGGAAGATATGTCGCAAACTTCGTTGCCCCTTTTAAATAATTTGACTGAGTTTGGTAAATTCTTTGTTCACCATCAAAACAGATATTTTTACTTAAAAGTTCCATCAGCACATCGCTCCACATTTTGATCTTTAAATTGTTTAGGGCTACCGTCTTATAGCATCAATAGATTTAACTCAATATAAATTAAAGCGCATTTGCTTTCGCATTTAAAGCGCCGTTATTTATCATGGCTTTTGTTGCGTATCCAATTTTACATTTTGGGTTTGTGCAGAAGTGATAACACCCTGTTGTGGAAATAAATGTTGTTCCAACTGCGGTAACATCATTTCCATATTTTTCCCAATCACCCATTGCGGCTCAGATGGATCAAAACCTTGTGCATTTTCCCATTTTGCAACTGTTTCAGTCGCTTCTTTAAATGCGGCTTTGAGAGAACCTTGCTCACGCATTGCCTGATCAAAGAAAGCACGACCAAAATAAGTATAATCGGCTTCATTTGAACATCCAAATGAGGCACGATCTGCTGCTGAAGCAGTAATAATCAAGGTATCTGGTGATTGGAGTGCTGAAACAAAGCTACCGGAATAACAGGCTGAAATCACGATCACTTTCCAGCGAATACCCGATTTATCGAGGGTTTCTCTTAACCATTTTGGATCGACATCATCCAAATTAATCGGTTCATTTTCTAGTTCAAAACGATTAGGTAAGCCATGAGAAGTCATATAAAGAAATAATACATCACTTTCGCGATTCATCTGTTGGCCAATACGGCGTAAAGCAAGGTCGATACTGGTTTTAGATGCAATAGGAGTGTCTTTAATACTTTGTGGGTTATTGACCAATTCAACAGAACGCCCAAAGGTTCCAAAGCGGGTATCAAATTGTTCTTTAATTCGATCTATTTCAAATTTGAACACGTCTTGATAACTTGCACCAGCAACACCTAAAAAGTACCAATGCGTTTGAGCAAACTCACCAAACTGAACCTGTTCCAATGCCTTATTGAGTAAATGGCTTTGTGCATAAAAAGCATTTTCACTGATCGTTGGAGGAACATCTTCTACTTTCCAAATCGGCTGTTCCTTAATCGAAACTTGCCAAGTAAACAGAGTTGCAACGGTAGCAAACATGATTAAGGCACGTTCCCACCATGGCCATTGTAATTCTCTTGAAAATACCCACACCACAGCAAGACTTTGCCAAATAAACAAAGCAAAAAACAGCAGTGGGATCACATCATAAGTGAAATAAGGCAGCAGATCTTGATTGCCTAAATATTGCAGCAAGCATTGAAACAACATGATGTGCGTATCAAGTACCAGCCATAACAATGCTGGAACCAACATCAAACGCGGATTATTGGTCCGTTGTGATAGGAAAATCCCCACAATCAAGGCAATAAAAGGCCACAATGCGTAGCTGACTAGACCCTGCCGATTAAAAACACCACCATCACCAGCAACTAACCAGCTAAACAGTGTATTGGCACCTGCACCCAACAGTCCCCAAAAAATCAATTGAAGAATCGATGGACGAACAATTTGTAAAGACTTTCGCGAACCTAAGAATAACCAAATCCCTGCACGTTGGTTACTTTTCAAATCATGCCAAAAGTTAATCGAGGGTTTAAGATCTATCATAAAGATTCTGTTAAGGCAGTGGCTTCAATCAGCCTATCTAGTTTAGGCTTGGCTAAAAAATTATCAATGTTTGATTTAACTATATATCAATAATTCGACTATTATTGAAACAGTTACCAAATTACTCAATAAGATTGCTGTTAAAATAGGCATCAAAACGACAAGCATCACCTTGCCATTGATGATCGGTTGCCTGATCATTTAAAAATACAGCCAGTCTAGGACGTTTTACCACAACTCGCTTAGCAATTTGACGTGCTAAGACTAAAAGATGATCGCCTAAATCCATTTCACCATCTTCAGGTAAAAGCATGTGTAATAGCTGCATTTGCTTTTTCACTTGTGCCTGCTTTTTTATGGCTTGCTGATTTTGATCCCGTTGCGGAAACATCGGATCTAAATAAACAACATCGACAGTTTGATGGGTGATGATCAATTGTTGTAAATATTCAGCTGAATCAGAAAAAATCAAATCAATACGCTCAACAACTTTGGCTAAAAACGGGTCGTTTTCCAGCTGTTTTTTTGAATCTTCCAGTAAAGTAAATAAAATTGGATGACGTTCGATCAGGGTTACTTTCGCCCCTAAGTGTGCCATCAACAATGCGTCATGCCCTAGACCAGCAGTTGCATCAATTAAGTTTGGTTTTTCTGAAATATTACATGCCCGTGCAATCATTTCAGATTTTAAACTCGCACGTTTTAAACGTGGGATCTCAGCTTTCCAGTCAGGTTGCATTTTCATGCCATTGGCGCACAGGCTTAACCCTTGCTCATCAACACACAAGGCAAGTTCAGGGTTCAATCTTAAAAACCGTGCATTGAGTTTTTCAATCGTTGCAATGTTTACCACGACACCACGTAAAGAAAGCACAGTTTGGTAGGACTGTGCTTTCTCAAAAAATGTGGATTCAGTAAATAAGCGAATTTCGCTTACCATAATTTCCAACCTGTTAATGCAAACAATAAAATCAACAAACCTGAAGCAATACGATACCAAGCAAAGACCATGAAATCACGCTTAGAAACATAAGCCACCAAAACACGGATCAAAATTAAAGCAGAAACAAAAGAAACAATTAGCCCTACAAAGAATACGGTCCAATCTTGTGTTGTTTCATAAATATGGTAATTTTTAAAAAGATCTAATAAGCCTGCACCAACAATGACAGGTATACCGAGGAAGAACGAAAATTCAGTTGCAGCCTTACGCGATACACCCAACATCATGCCCCCAATAATGGTTGCACCGGAACGTGAAGTCCCTGGAATAAGCGCCAATACCTGAATTAAACCAATATAAATCGCTTCTTTAATCGAGATATTTTCCACTTCTACCGCATTGACTTTTGGCGGATTTTTTTCAACCCACCAAATAATTAAACCACCGACAATCAAACCAATCGCCACAGAAATATCATTAAACAACAACTCTTTTACAATATCGCCAAAGGTTAAACCAACCAGCATAATTGGAATAGAAGCCGCAATAATACTGACTCCAAGATGACGCCCTTTCGGCTCACCTGAAAATAGACCGATTGCTGCGCCCCAAAGCTTGCCCCAATACTCATAAATCACCGCAGCGATTGCGCCCATTTGAATAGCAACGACAAATAAGTCACTCTTTTCTTTGGTCCAGAAATTCATGAGCTCAGATGCAAGAATTAAATGCCCTGTACTTGAGATAGGTAAGAATTCGGTAATACCTTCAACAATACCCATAATGGCTGCTTTGAGTAGCAGTAAAAGATCCATTGTGAAATCCTAAAAATTAAAGCGAAAAACGATTATGGTTTACCTTGTTCTGGAATTTTCTTCCATGCATTATCACGTAAATATACAGGTAAAGCTTGTTCTGCACTCAACCATTGCTTTTGCAGTGCATTTTGACGCGCAATTGTGGCGATATCGTTAGCGGAAGCAGTAATCTGCTGAAATGCAATTGCCTCTACATTCACCAAAGCTGAACCTGAACCGATCAAGGTATATTTTTGATATTCTGCAGCGTGTTGATAGTCTAATAATTTTTCTTCGTCTACAAGTTGCATAATGTTATTTTGGTCAAGCTTAAAACTTGCCATATAAACTTCTTGCATACGTGCATCTAAAACTGCGGTGACTTCAGTCAATTGGGCTTGCTGATAAGCAGCTTGCGCCAACGCTTGCAAGGTTGAAACTGGAATCACAGGAATATCATTTGCCCAGGCTAAAGCTTGAGTCACTGCTGCATTGATACGTACACCACTAAATGAACCTGGCCCACGGCTAAATGCAATTGCAGTCAAGTCTTTACTGGAAATTTGATTTTGCTCAAAACCTTGCTCAATCATCGGCAAAATGGTTTGAGTTTGTGCTTTTGCTCGCGTATCAAGTTGAAAATAGAGTGTTTGAGTTTCATCAACAATCGAAACGGAACACTGCTCATTGGCAGTTTCCAATGCCAGCAATTTCATGCACAACCTTACTGTGTTAAAAATGCTGCCTATGATACTCCACTCATTTCAATAGCGCGAGGGCTTAGAGTTAAAGCCAGTCAGATAAAATCTATTAGATCAAAATCATCTGCAAAAAATGCCAAGACATTGTGCTTGGCATTTAAGTGATAATTTTAAAACCACGACTTTAATCAAATTTAAATTCTTCTAAATCAATAAAATTCTTGTAATGGGATGCGTAATGCAAGGCACTCATTTTTAATAAATTCTCCGCATTCTCATCCAAAGTTCGCACGACTTTACCCGGGGAACCCACCACCAAGGAATTATCTGGAATAACTTTACCTTCTGGTATCAAACTATTTGCACCAATGATACAATTTTTACCAATCACAGCATGATTTAAAACCACAGCGTTAATACCAATTAGACTGTTATCGCCTATCGTACAACCATGCAACATGGCTTGGTGCCCAATGGTTACATAATCACCAACGGTTAATTCAATCCCTGTATCTGTATGTAAAACGGCATTTTCTTGAACATTACTAAAATTCCCAATATGAATTTTGGCATTGTCGGCACGAATGACTGCACCAAACCAGACACTAACTTGTTGCCCCAGTTCGACCTGACCAATCACCGTCGCATTATCCGCAATCCAACCATCAAAAGGTGCATCCAACGCTTTTGGCACAAAACCTTTAAATTTATACATCATGGTATTACATTCCTTTGAGATATTTTAAGAGCATTGGTTTTGATCATAGCTTTTCAGCATTATTTTTTATTGAATATCTGTGATTTAAAAGATGGCGAGTTCAATAAAAACGGCCAGTTTTTTTGATAATCCAAACCATATTTAAATAACGAAATCAGAATTCTGGCGGTTAAACCCCAAATGATTTCGTTTTCAATTCTTAGACTGGGAAAATACACCGATTGATGTGCCAAACGCACCTCATAAGGAATAGGCTGTGATTCCATCATTTTTTTAATCGGTGCATAAAATATACGATCAATTTCACTCGGCTGAGCAATCAACTGAATATCTGGAGGAATTAATCCAACTACAGGTTTTACTGTCAATCCACTTTTCGCCCGTTCCATGGGTAAATCACCAATCAGCTTGACATCAAAGGGATTGAGTGCGGTTTCTTCCCATGCCTCTCGCAAAGCCACAACGATATTACTGGTATCATTTGGGTCACGCTTTCCACCTGGAAAAGAAACCTCTCCTGCATGATTTGATAAATAAGCAGAACGTCTGGTCAGTAAAATTTTAGGATCAGCTTCTTGAGTAATTGCAATGAGCACTGCGGCATTGGCGGCATAAGTTCTTTTGCCAAAACGTAATCGATTTTGCAATACTTGGGTTAGCTCATCATCCTTCATTGATCTCACTCTATCTTTTTTGTTCTCGTTCTATCATATAGGAAATTTTATCGATAAGGCTATAAATGATGCGAAAGTAGAATTTTTCAGTTATGCTGAGTTATCTCACATTTTTAATGAAGCTTATGAGTTTTTGCAGTGCTTGTGGTCATCCAACCATAGAAAAAATTCCTTTAGGTGATCAAAAAATCCGTAAAGTTTGTACACACTGCGGCACCATTCATTATGTTAACCCTAAAGTGATTTGTGGTGCTTTGGCGATCTGGGAAAATAAAGTTTTACTTTGTCGTCGTGCAATAGAACCACGCTATGGACTATGGACCTTACCTGCTGGTTATATGGAACTTTTTGAAACCATGGAACAAGGTGCAGCACGCGAAACACGTGAAGAATCAGAAGCTGAGGTTGAGATTGAACAGCTTTACTGCATGTATAATATTCCACGTATTGGACAAGTTTATGTTTTATTTAAAACACAAATAAAAGATGGTGTATTTGGTGCAGGTGAAGAAACCATTGAAAGTCGTTTATTTGAAGAGCATGAGATTCCTTGGAACGATTTAGCTTTTCCAAGTGTAGAACGCACGTTAAGACATTATTTTGAAGACCGAAAAACCAATACATTTCCAATGCATCTTGAAACATTGGGTACCCGATTAGATCAGACAGGATAATCGCAAATAGATATTGCTTCGAGCAATGGTTGAGCATTAAAAATATGAGTACAAAAAACCTCAATTCAAGCGATTTGAATTGAGGTTTTTTAAATCAACATAAATTACTTGGTTTTAATGGTATAACACTGCGGTAAGCTTACAGTTAAAGTCCCTGATAAACGCTTCGCTAACTCTTTCTGTTCAGGTGTAATCTTATCCTTGTTGGCCTCTATATTGTTATAAATTGACTGATAAACTGCATGTAAATTCACCCATGTTGCAGTAATCGTTTTATCCCCATCCCAACTGGTAATATTGACACCACTGGTGGTATTTTGCTCATTGATTAATCTCTGAAGGTTTAAACGTATACCGCCAGAAGAAACCGAAGCATTAGCTAATTCATCATTAGATGAACCACTGGTTGGCGTAATGATTAATGTTTCATTTAAACCGGCTAATGCACCATCAAGATTACTAAATACAGGATTGGCTAAAATCATACGGAGTGTAATTGACTTTTCAACATTGCCATTAATATAGGCTGTACCTGTGGTACCAATACGATATTGTTGTACACCCGTTTCTTTGTCAATATAAGTGCTTGGATCTACATCAGCACATGTATCTGAACTTAAAGAACTATTTTTACCTAAATTGGTACGAATATCTCCATTTTCATCAATCACAATACCAAGTGTTTGCGTATTTGGATTAACTTCTTTGTTGTCAAAGGTAAATGTAATATTCGCATAAAGTGGGAAGTAATATTTTTCACCAGTTTTCACTGTATTTTTGGTCAGAAAAACTTTTCGATCTAAATAATTGGCGGGATTGGTTTTATAGATATCAATTCCACCAGAAAGCTGATCCCCATTTAAAGTTTGACGCCATTTCCCATATACCGTTGGATCTGTCGGTGCTGCTGTTGCGCCTGTTGTTCGCTTATACATATATTCAGTACCAGCAACATTGGTATTGTTCAGCAAAGCACCCTGAAAAATCTCAAGTTTATCCATTGAGCTTTGATCTTTTTTAAATACAAGCGGAGAGGTAATTTTACGGGTTAATGGGTTGATCCAACCTTGTTGACCATTTACATTGAGTTTTTGTGGAACAACCTGATTAAGCAATAAAAACTTTAACAGAGAGTCAGCAATTGTACTGCCTTCTACTTTTTGAGGTACACCTACCCATTGCATTGCATAGCCTGAGGTATAACCTTGACGATCAGTGACTAAATACATATTGGCAATAGATTCATTCTTGGTACTTAATTCACTTTTACCAGTAAAGCCCTGAATATCAACATTTGCACCACTGAAAATAAGGAAGTTTGTCGAATAAATATTAACCAACGACTGTTGAACCAAGCGTTGCGCCGTCGCGACTGCCGAAGCTTGATCGACCGCTTCAATATTGACCCACGGTTTTAATTTCTCAACATAACTGCCATTAATAAAATCAGCCACCCCAATATCCGCATTGACTGTTTTTAAATTATTTTTAATATTATCTGTTAACTCAATCGGTTGAATATCTCCAACCTGATTAGCATCTTGCTCCAACCCAATCGCTTGGAAAACGCGAACCAACCCAACCATCACCTTGAATGTATCATCACTCATGGTCATACTGGTTGGTTCTTTACCCGTCATGGCACTTGCAATATCAATCAAACCGATTGCAGCAGGTTGACCTCGAATTTTCAAAGGACGAATTTTTGCCAAGTCAACGTCGCCTAAAACAATTTTTCTTTCCGATTGAGAGCCTTTTATATAAAATTTTGCTTTATCACCAATTAAACAGCCACCAAGTGCTAAACCACCTTCTAGTTTAGTCACATAATGATTTCTGGTATCTGTACTACAATCAAAATTTAAACCATCTACAGGATAGTCAACATAAAAACCTAAACATTTTTCTGTGGAATCTGCATCACAACCATTTGAATAGGTCGGAATACCTTTATATGGGTCTTCATTGACTGTCGCACTTTCACCACCACATCCTGCAAGCGCTAAGCCTAAACTCGTTAAAACCAAAGGGGCGAATAATCTTTTTTTCATATCTTCATCCTTACTGAATTACACTCAGCTTAATTTGTCCATGATTTGTTAATTGTTTATTTTCAACATCTAATGCTGAGGATAGTGGTGTTAAAAATAGATATACAGCCTGATCAGGTTTTCTTAAAACGCCTTCCATAGCCGCATATTGTAAATTATTGTCGTGGGATTCTTCATTTTTAAAACCGCTCACACCTTCGAGGACACAGCCTTGTCCATCTAAAAATACCACTAAAGGCCAATAATAACTTTGAAGCTTTGAAGAGGATGCATACGATGTTAATAAAATATTTTGCACTTGAGAATCTAGTTTCACCACTTCATAAGCAAAGGTCTCTTTGATTGGAGCAACTGGCCATAAACCAACTTCTTGATTTTTTATGGATAAATCTTTTGCTTTGATTATTTTTTTACCAGAAAAGCACGCTTGTTCTAAATTATGAACAACTTCATCTTTAGGTAAACGAAAGTAGGTTGAAGATAAAACAACTGGCTTTTTTTCTTTCGATTCTGAATTTCCGCGAATACTATTTAAAAGGCTCGCACTTAAGCCTTTTTGCCGCTCAATGGTTTCATAACGGCCATGCACAGCACCGATCTCTGGTGTCATATAAAATCTTTTTTTACCTTCTAAATTGAATTCTCGATCTTCTAAATACTCGTTATTTACATATTTTTCACCATCAATAACCGTAAAATACTGATCCTCTATCGTTTGAGCACTTTTCTGTACAATTTCTTTATTGGTCTTGACTGTATTCTGGTCTGCTGGCGTTATTTTCTCTAGTTTCTCAACCTTATTGGTTTGTTGAGTAATATCCGCGGGCTGCTGTGGCGGTTTTTCTACAACAAGCTGAGGTACTATCATCTGTGACTCTAATGGTAAAGGCTGATCTTGTATCTGAACAGGGCTTTGAGCTTTAGCTTTATGCTCCATTAAAGCAGATTGACGTGCAGGCTGAGCAGTAATAACCGCTGATGGCCTATTTTTAGGCACACTCTCTTTTTGACTTTGTTTAACTATGGCTGGAGCTTCTATTACTGGTACATTAGGCTTGGCGGCTTGAGTCTCTTGTCTTTGTTGAGTTTGTTGTATTGACTTAACTTCTTGTACTGATTTATTTTTTTGCTTTACATCTACTTTTGGAGCTGCTTCAGGTTTCTGAACAATCATTGGATGTCCATCAGGGCCAATAATTGTATAAAAATTGGCAGCATAAGAAATTGATGTGGCTAGACTAAAAGCTAATCCTAGCCACAATGAAGTTACGACTGTTTTTTTATCAACGTTCAAAAGCATTACCATCTCGTTCTGTAGTTAAGCCCTAGAATTGTAACTTTTGTATTGGTTTTTACATTTAAACCAGCATATGGGTTTAATAGAACGTTATCTACCCCTGTTTTATTCGCCATATCACTGGTGTTTGCAGGGATGTTATCTCGGCTACGCAAGAAACCGATTGATAAATCAATATCAGTATCTTCATCAAAACGATAACCTAAACCTAAACCAAATAATTGTGCATTGTTGATCGGCACCATGGTATTACGTTTATTATCTGGAATCGCACTGGCACGAGGCTCATAACCTGCACGAAGCTTTAAACGATCGTTTGCTGAATACTCAACACCAACTCCCCAGCTCCACGGTGATTGAAAGCCTAACGGTAAAGCCAATGAAGTATTTGTGACTTGATTGGATAATAATTTGGCTATTCTTAATGCTGAAATTTGTCGGTCAAACTCAAACTGAAATTTTTCCCATGCTTTAAAGTCGGTCCAACCCACATCAAAGTTTATCTGTAAATCAGGTAAAACCTTATATTTTATACCGGTTTGGAAATGGGCGGGATATTCCAAATCCATTGAAATTAAACCTGATTCAGTTGGCGGGATAGAGCCTGGAAAATCTAAAATTGCCGCAAGAATTTGTCCTGTTGCTGAAGAGTTCAAGCCTTTTATAAGCTCTCGCGGCGCATTGGCATTATCGATAAAATATTTACCTTTCATACGCATTTTAGCTGAGCTTTGATACACCATACCAAAACCGAAATTTTCCGTAGGTTCCCACATTAAACCTAAGTTATAACTTGGACTTAAACTCTGCTCAAGGCCAACTTGCATTTTGCCAAATTGACCAAACGGATTCATGCCTTCATCTGCATTACAAATACCAAATAATATGAGATCCGTAATCACATTCGAGTTATTTCGGAAAGGCCCACAAACCGACTCATCGATTAATCGTAGAACACCAATCATTTCATTTGGAAATCTTAGATCGGTTTTTAATGCCATTGCGTTGTATGACATCCCGATCGAAGCACCAATGGACAATTCATCATTGACTTGGTATGCAATAGATGGAGACAAATAGGTTATACGTTCAATGGCAACTTGTTGTCCCATATAGTTACCAGGGTTACCATCTTCTGAGCCAAAACCTGCCACCATGGGTGCATATACTGCAGTTGCATAGGTCAATTTTGAGCCTGGTGGATTATAGGAAATCCCCCCCGTTGGCGCTAAAACTGGCCAGCCAGGTCCCAAATCCACGATCTTTTTTAGAATAGGTACATATAAACTTGCGTACTCTACATCGCCACGCACTGAGTCTTTATAATCTGTACAAAGACCCGAAGGATTATCTGGTGCATCATTACAAATCAGTGGATCATCAGAATAACCAAATACGTTATAGCCAGGTGGAGCAGAAAACTCACGTTGTATATCAAAGTTTGCAACAATCCCTTGTACGTCAGTTTGTAAGCCTTTGAGTTTAGTTAATGCTGCTGGATTAAAATGAATCGCACTAATCCCAGGCGGATCTGCAGTCACTGCATTCCCCATGGTTAGTGAACGTATATCTACCGATAGGTTGAGTCCTAACGCCGCAAATACTTGAGTTGAGCACCCTGTTAATAAAATCGCTGTAACTAATGGGCGCAAACGTATGTTTTTCATACTTTACACTTCCTTAGTTCGCTTTCTTCTTACCAAAGCCTAAAATATCCAATGGGAAAGATAAGCCGAGTGAAATATCTGGTGAGTCTTCAGTTAAGCCGATCCCCAAGGTACCATTGACGATGGTATCTGGATTGACACGTACCCCTAAAGCAATTGAAAACATCCCGCTGGATTGATCAGCTGCTTTATATTTCTCTGGATTTTGATTCGTTGCCCCAGGATATGGCTTATATGTAAATGAAGTATTCATATTGAATGATTGTTGATATGACATGGTCATCGAAACATCATAGTTAAATGAATAAGCAAAACCAAAAGAGAAACCACCGGTCATACCTGGATCGAATTCTTCTAAAACTCGCTGACCAAGTTGTTGTCCACCTTGACCATTGGCATTCCCCCCACCACGGACTTGATTCAAGCCTGTTTCTTTGAATCCATAATTGGCAGAAACCGATGCAAACAGTACAACAGGGTCGATATATTTACGGGTACTTGCGCCAACACCTACAGAATAATAGCCTTTACCTGTTGAAAGGTCTTTTTCTGGGTTTATCTCATATGGACTATCACCTGTCTTGGTCGATAAGCTACCAAATAAAATAAGTGGTAAACGCCCTGCTTTCAGCGGGAAAGGTTCCCAACGTGCACCAAAGTTAATATCCCCTAGGCCCGCAGCCGTGGCATCTTTTAAGCTATCTGATTTGGCAATAAATGGAATAGATGCGGTAAAGGTTAAATTATCACGTATCCCGTACTGTGCAGTAAAAGTATTACTGATGGTATGGCTGGCATCCTCATCAACACGGAGTTGATAAGCTGTGCCTTCATTAATTCCTAAATTTAACTGCGAATCACGATAGTAGGAATAATCTAAATCATAAAAAGTGGAGAACTCACCCTTTTTGATTAAAGAGTATTGACGTTCATTGGATGTAAAAACTTCTTGTAAGTTGGTCTCTTGAGAAGCATCGCCTTCTTTCTTCTGTAATGCTTCTGCAGCTTGCGTGCCTGGTTTAGGTGCTAAAGATTTTGTTTCATCTTTATTAATTGTTACATCTTCTGTAACTTGCGCCACATTTGCAACTGGAGCTGTTTGATTGATGTTTGCAGAACTGGCATTGTCTGTACTCGTAGCCTGATCTGCTACTACATCCGCACTTGCCTCTGTTTCAGCTGCATATAAACTTCCAATCGCAAACTGAATACTCACTGCAAGTAAAGTCCGTTTCATCCACTGATTATTCATATTCTTCCTATTCCCAAGAATCCAATTCAATTATGTAATTTTTTAATCCATCTTCTACTTACGTTTATAATAGAGTCGCATATAAGATGTAATTGGCTGATTGTATGTCGCAGACTTGATATCTTGGTCAATCACCTTACGCATTGTTGAGCCCCTATCTGCTAATTTATTGGTATAATCGGTTGAATATTGCGCTTCAACTAAGGCATAACGGTTGATTGTCGCATCATCTACATGACGCATATCCGCATCTTGTAGAGCCAACAGGTTACGTTGTTGATCTTTTGGTGCATTGATCACAAATAAGGTGTTATTTTCCCAAATTTGCTTAAATCGTTCTTGATCAAAACTAATATTCCCCAAGGCTGGATCTGCCACATAAACACGCCCATCTTTATAAGCTTTAAATACAACAAAATGTTTAAAACCTGCATAAGAAATTGGCACAATCACTGGTTGATTTTGATTGATTAGATCTGTGAACTCGCCTCTATAGCCACCACTTTCATATCCAATTGCAGCAACAAAACGCTTCATATCCAGCAATGAAAAACTTCGTCGCTCAATAATGCGGTTATATTCTCCAAACCGTAATAAGCCTTCCATGGTTTGCTGTTCGGTTAAATTTGTCCCAACATAGCCATTTAACAATGTTGTTAACGCAGCGGAACCACAGCTATAGTCATAGCCTTGACGTACAATGCCACGGAATTGATTTTCCAAGGCTGGTTTAACATGCACCATTTCACGATGATTACGTCCGAATGATTTTTCTCTAGAATCCGCAAGCTCAGTATAGTAAATCGCATCCTTTGGCTTGGGCTTCACATCTAAGGCGTGGTTGGCAAAATAATACATTAATGCCGAACCTAAAGTAATTTCTATCATAATTTTAACTATCAAGTGTCGGCAGTATTTTGCCTAAAGTGCTGATTTTATTTTTAGAGTGAACACTCTACGTCCCTGTGTTTATGAAGATAACGTTTTTTGAAAAAAAAAACAGTCTTTTTTTCAACTTTTGTCGCTTTTTACTCAGTTTTTTGTAAAAAAAAACGCATGCTTTGCATGCGTTTTTTCTGAAATTCAATTCTAGACTTAATGACCAGAAATCGTCAGTTTTACACCATTCGGCGTTGCTGAACCACCGTTATAGAATTTCATACCTGTAATCGCAACATCACCAATTGAAGCAGAACCTGTTCCAGTACCAGCAGTTCCAGGCGTACCTGGAACAAAGCCAGTACCACCACCCAATACAACTTTAGTTAGGTAAATATCTGTACCTGTTGTGCTTTTCATTGCAGTTACAGCCAAACCTTTCGTTGTAACAGCAACATCAGCATCTAAAGCCAAATTTTCAGAACCACTGTCAGTCACTTTAATACCACCCAATACGATATAACCACCACCCGCAGCAGAAGCATCTTTCAAGGCCAAGTTACTGATTGATAAACCACCAATCATCGAACCATTCAATTTAATCATTGCACCTTGAGGCGTATTACCCAATTGAATATTTGCAGTAGTCGCACCTACATTCACAGTCAAGCCACTTAAAATCTCAGCTGATCCAGCATCAGGTTTATATGCACCTGCTGAACCCGTGACATTGTTTACTTCAATTTTACCTAATTCGATTTTCAATGCACTAATTGCAGCTGCAACGTTTAAGAATGGTGTACCAGTATTACCGGCGGTAGCACCACCATCAGTATCAATGACCAAGTCTGCTAAGTTACCTGTACCTGTTTTAGTTACAACTACATTATTTAAAGTAATCGCACCTGCTTTACCTGTACCACCAGTCGTTGGATTTACTGCTAAACCATCACCATCAAAAACATGTAATTTTGCAATTTCAACTTTAGATGCATCGATACCAATACTGATACCATCCTGACCAGTGGTTGCACTTAGCGCTGCATCATCCATTGCTTGCATCGCCATTGCATTTGAACTCATAACCACTGCAGAAACTAAAGCAAGTTTAGTAAATAATTTCATAATCTGTACTCTCCCAAGAGCATTTTTTTTCATTTTTAACCACTCTCCATAGTTCCCTGTTGTTTTTAGTTGTTTTACAACTTAGAACACCAATCCATGAGTAGTCCGTTTTGCCCTTTTAAATTAACGGTATGTTACTTTTTGTTCAACTGCTGTTTATCAAAAACCCAATTAAACCGATAAACGGTAAACACTTTTATAAGTACTATTTTCAGGTAGAATAGTGCTTTATAAACCTTTTTCGCACTTGAGTTAATCCTCCCTATGTTTCGGAAGTTATTAGATTTTTCATCAAATAGCACTACAGATTTATTACACCGTATTGACTCATTATTCGGTTGTATCTATTTAAAAAACGCGGGTGACGATATTATTGCTTTTTCACCTGAACAATACTGTATCTCAATCCAACAAAAACTTTATCGTTATACAAGAAATCATTTTACCCATTATCAAAAAGATAAAAGCGATCTTCATTTAAATCACTTCTTTAACTTCACAGCCCAATCAGCCACGAAACAGCATAGTTTTCAGGGTGGATATATGGGTTTTATTGACTATAACTATGCCAGTCAGCAATATGTTGATGCTCAAACCAAATCTCAGCCTAATTTTTACATGGGTGTTTATAAAACATTTATCAAACGAGAAAATGAGCAATTCTTTTTTTATAGTTTAGAAGCCTGTGCAGAAGAGTTTTTTAACTTTATACAAAATCTATTAACCATACCTGCCACACCTCATCAAAGCTTTAAACTTTTATCAAACTGTACTGCGACGTGGACAAAGCCACAATATGATCAAGCATTTACACAAGTCCAAGAATATATAAAAGCGGGTGATTGCTATCAAATTAATTTAACTCAGGAATTCACTGCAAAAGCCCAAGGTTCAATTTTAGATACCGCTGAAAAGTTTTGGACACTCACAGATGCTCCCTATTCGGGTTATTTAAAAATCAATGATTTTGAATTACTGAGCTGCTCACCTGAGTTATTTATTGATTTCGAAGCTGATCGTAAAATTATCACCAAACCCATAAAAGGGACAATGCCTCGTTATGATGATCCAACTTTAGATGCGCAATCAAAAAATGCTTTGATTCAATCTAAAAAAGATCAAGCAGAGAATGTCATGATTGTGGACTTATTACGCAATGATCTAAGTGTCTATGCTGAAACTGGCTCAGTAAAAACCCCAAAACTGTTTAATATTGAATCTTTTAACCAAGTACATCATATGGTGAGTGAGGTGACTGCCATCCTAAAACCAGATGTCAATCCATTTGAGGTCTTATTTACAGCATTGCCAGGCGGTTCAATTACTGGTGCACCCAAAATTCGTGCGATGCAAATTATTGAAGAACTCGAAAGTGTACCAAGAGGCGCTTATTGCGGATCACTGGGCTATTTTAATTTTGATGGAACCGGTTCTTGGAACATTTTGATTCGTTCAATTCAAAAATATCAAGATGAAGTGTCATTATGGGCAGGCGGTGGAATCACCATCGCTTCAGATTGTGATGCAGAATATCAGGAATGTTTTGATAAAGTTGATGCCATGCTTGATTTACTCAATACATGGCATCAACCTCAACATGAATCCTAGACTAAAATCTCATGCTTTAATGTATCAACAAGGCGTTGGTTTTGTTCATCTGTACCAATAGTGATACGTAAAAATTGATCAATCCGTGGCTTATTAAAATATCGAACAATAATGCCACGTTCACGCAATGCTTTTGCCAGTTCACCAGCATCTTTTGAGGGTAAACACGCAAAAATAAAGTTGGCTGAAGATGGTAATACGTTAAACCCAAGCGCCGCTAAATCTGCCACCAGTTTGTCACGGCTCACAATGACTTTTTGACATTGTGCTACAAAGTATTCTTGATCTTCAAATGATGCGACAGCTGCAGCTATTGCAAAACGATCAATTGGATAGGAGTTAAAACTATTTTTAACAGCTTCCAATGCTGCAATCAAATGTGGCTGTGCAATTGCAAAACCAACGCGTAAACCTGCCAAAGACCGCGATTTTGAAGTCGTTTGGCAAACCACTAAGTTTTCGTATTTTTCAACCAGACGTACAGCTGACTCAGCACCAAAATCCACATATGCTTCATCAATCACAACCACCGAATCAGGATTGGCTTGCAAGACCTGTTCAATTGCCGACAGCCCCAATGCAATACTGGTTGGTGCGTTGGGGTTGGTAATGATAATCCCACCATTCGGCTGTTTATAATCAGCCACATCAATTTCAAAATTCTCATTTAAAGGCAATATTTTAGTTTGGGTTGAAATTCCAAAAAACTGACTATAAACAGGATAAAAGCTATAGGTAATATCCGGATATAGAATCGGCTTATCTTGAACAAAAAATGCTTTAAAAATATGAGCTAAAACTTCATCTGACCCATTACCAACAAAAACATTTGCGACATCTACATGTTGTTGTTTCGCAATCGCTTGTTTGAGTGCCGATGCATCTGGATCTGGATAAAGTCGCAATACATCTGCTGAATCTATAAGTACAGACTGAACCGCTGCAACCACTTTTGGCGATGGTGGATATGGGTTTTCATTGGTATTCAGTTTTAATAAGTTTTGGATTTTAGGCTGCTCACCTGGGACATACGGTTCTAACTCACGTACTTCAGGGCTCCAAAAACGCATTTGCTCAGGGCTAATATTTGGCATTTTTATCTCGTATTTTTTCTCACTTGACTTACTTTATATAAGCGCTCTCACTCTAGGAGAGGGTTTGGGTATTTCAATAGAATCCCCAAACTAAGTCAGTTAAATTTTTATCCCCTCATCCTCACCTTCTCCCTCAGGGAGAAGGATTTTTTACGGATACTGGGCCATTGGTGAATTATTGATAACGATATCTTGCTGATCTGGCATGCGCATCTAAATTTTCTTGTTGAGCAAGAATATCTGCGGCCTTGGCAAGCGATTTAACTCCTTGCTCAGAACACATGATCAAACTTGAACGTTTTTGAAAATCATAAACACCTAAAGGTGATGAAAAGCGTGCTGTACCAGAAGTAGGTAGGACATGGTTAGGTCCCGCACAATAATCACCAATCGCTTCTGGTGTATAGCGCCCCATAAAGATTGCACCTGCATGGCGAATACTTTGTGACATCTGCTCAGCGTCATCTAAGCACAATTCCAAATGCTCAGGCGCAACTTGATTAATCAAATCAATGGCTTCTTGGCGATCTTTAACCAAAACCAAAGCACCACGATTTGCAATCGAAGTTCGTGCAATTTCAGCTTTGGGTAATGCAGCCAAATGTTCTTCGATGGCTTGCTCAACATCATTTAACAATTGTTCATCTGGTGTAATAAAAATCGCTTGCGCCACCGTGTCATGTTCAGCTTGTGACAAAACATCCATCGCCAACCATTTAGGATCATTGTGACCTTCTGCATAAACCAAAATTTCAGAAGGTCCTGCAATCATGTCAATACCGACTTGACCAAAAACAGCACGTTTTGCGGCAGCAACGAAACGGTTACCCGGTCCTGTAATTTTATCTACCGCTGGAATCGTTTCTGTTCCATAAGCCAGCGCGGCAACTGCTTGCGCACCGCCAATCGTAAACACACGACTTACACCCGCTAAATAAGCAGCTGCCAATACCAAAGGATTTAAATCACCATTTGGCGCAGGTACCACCATAATAATTTCTGCTACCCCAGCCACGTGCGCGGGTAAAGCATTCATCAACACAGAGGATGGATAAGAAGCCAAACCACCTGGAACGTAAATACCAACACGGTCTAAAGGGGTAACTTTTTGACCCAGGGTATTTCCTAATTCATCCACATAGGACCAACCGTCTTGTTTTTGAGCCTGATGGAATGAGCGAACCCGATTGGCCGCCATTTCCAAAGCTTCACGCACTTCTGAAGTTAAACCCTCAAATGCAACTTTAAGTTGCTCTTGTGTCAGTTCTAAATCTGAAAATTGATGCGCTGGATGTCGATCGAACTGTTGAGTGAGTTTAAGTACATGTGCATCGCCATGTTGACGCACATCTGCAATAATTTGGTCTACTGTTTTTAAAAGCTCAGGATCACTCACTGTTTCAAAAGCTAACAAGTCAGCAAAGACTTGTTTAAAGTTCTGCTCTTGAGTCGATAAACGTCGCATCAATTTACCCACAAGGTTGTTTAAGAAAGATTTAGTTTACCTTGTTTTGAGTATCTTGTGGGCAACATCACCGCAACATTTCAACTTACTTTAATAGGAAAGTTTGATTGCAAAAAACTTTTGACACAGCAAATTTTTATTTAGGTACTCACATCAGGATGATCCCAGTCACTATCAGCCTGAATCAGCCAGTTCAATGCACCATGCCTTTCCACAACAATAGATGAATTTAAATTTTCAGGTGCATCCTGTTGCTTTAAGCGCGCATTTACACATGCCCAATCATAACGATAGATTAAATCAGCCTGATCTAAAATTTCTTCGCTATCCCGCAACTGTACTTTTGCCATAAATTCAGCAAAGGTATCGCACGACGATACAGCTTGAATGGCAAAATCACAATCAACGATATCTGCTGGATAACTTAATTCATCCACAATCCCCAAAGCCCATAACAATACCCAATAGGCCTCATATTTCCACACCATATTGATGATATCTTGCGCTGAAGCCTCACGATTTAAAATTGCCTGTTCTTTCTCTGTTAAAGCATCTAGCACCTGCATTTTCTTCAAAATATCAAATACAAATTCCTGTGTTTCATCATCATATTGATCATTATTCAGATCACAAGCGACTTGAATCACCCATAAACAAGCAATCGCACGTTTTGCAATCTGTTCTGCACTGCGCGCTTGCACGTCTTCAGCAGCTTCGATCACAGGTAACCAGTCAATATAAGGAATTGAATACTTTTTAAGTTTTAAAATAGATTGTTCTTTGCGCTGTTCAGGTGTTTTCATAAACTCTTTTTTTTAAATCATGGATGGTTATTTTTTAACATAAATTGCATAAAAAAACCGCCTAAAATTAGACGGTATCTTTATCGATCAAACCTAAATGAATTAATTGTTCTTTTGACGTTCTTCTACTGCTTTTTCAAGCTGAGTAAGAATTGGATTTAATAAAGTTTGCTTACGCTTAAAGCTGGCTTTATTGACAATTAAACGCGAAGATACTTTACAGATTTCTTCCAAAGGCTCTAGACCATTGGCACGCAAAGTATTTCCGGTATCCACCACGTCGACAATATAATCACCCAAACCAACCAATGGTGCTAATTCCATTGAGCCGTAAAGTTTAATCACATCAACTTGCTCACCTAAGCTCGCATAATATTGGCGAGTTAAATTTACATACTTGGTGGCAATTTTTAAACGTCCTTTAGGGCGAACCATACCGACTTTACCAGCGGTCATTAATTTACAGTTAGCAATCTTTAAATCCAATGGTTCATAGACATTTTGAGCGCCATGTTCCATCAACACATCTTTACCCGCCACACCAATATCCGCGGCGCCATTCTCAACATACGTTGGCACATCAGAAGCACGCAAGATTAAAATACGAACGGATTTGTGTGTGGTTGGAAAAATTAACTTACGAGATTTATCAGGATCTTCCAATAAGTTAATTCCAGCAGTTTCAAGTAAAGGCAACGTTTCTTTTAAAATACGCCCTTTACTCAATGCCAAAGTTAAACCATGATCAAAATTGCCCATTACGTCAAAGTTAGGATCATCGTTTCTCATATCGCTCATTAACTTACTCGCTCACTCGCTTAATTTGGGCACCTAGACCTTGTAACTTTGCTTCGATATCTTCATAACCACGATCAATATGATAAATACGATCGATGATAGTTTCCCCTTCAGCAGCTAAAGCAGCCAAAACTAAAGAAAACGAAGCACGTAGGTCAGTTGCCATAACAGGTGCAGCAGATAATTTTTCCACCCCTGTCACAACAGCATCATTACCTTCAACCTGAATATTTGCGCCCATACGAGCTAACTCAGGTACATGCATAAAACGATTTTCAAAAATCGTTTCAGAAATTGTAGCAAAACCACGTCCAATGGCATTTACCGCCATGATCTGTGCTTGCATATCCGTTGGGAATTCTGGATGTGGCAAGGTACGGAAGCTGACAGCCTTCGGACGTTTCCCCAGCATATCCAATTCGATCCAGTCTTCACCGCGTGTGACTTCTGCACCCATTTCTTCAAACTTATCTAAAACAGATTCAAGAAGATTTGGGTCAGTATGTGTGGTTTTTACCTTACCGCCCGTAATTGCTGCCGCGGCCAAATATGAACCGGTTTCAATACGGTCAGCAACCACTGAATATTCACAGCCATGGAGACTTTCAACACCAGTGACCACTAAGGTATCTGTGTCTAAACCTTCAATTTTTGCACCCATTTTAATAAGCATTAGTGCAAGGTCTGTAATTTCAGGTTCGCGCGCAGCATTACGAATTGTTGTAACACCCTCTGCCAATACTGCTGCAGTTAAAATATTTTCGGTTCCACCTACAGTCACCATATCGAAGATGACTTCACCGCCTTTTAAACGGCCATCCACTTTGGCGTGAACATAACCTGCTTCGACCTCAATTTGTGCACCCAAAGCTTCTAAGGCTTTTAAATGCTGATCAACAGGGCGTGAACCAATTGCACAACCACCAGGAAGTGAAACTTTTGCACTACCATAGCGCGCCAACAGTGGCCCGAGCACCAAAATAGATGCACGCATGGTTTTAACCAGTTCATAAGGTGCAAACTGATTATCCAGTGTAGAGGTATCCGCGATAACCGTTTCGCCCTCATAACTCATGGTGATACCTAAACCACCAATCAGCTTAACTAAAGTACGAACGTCTTTTAGATCTGGAACATTTTTTAATGTAATCGGTGTATCTGCAAGAATCATTGCAGCCAATAAAGGTAAAGCCGCATTTTTCGCACCAGAAATACGAACTTCACCTTCGAGTTTTACACCACCTTGAATGACAAATTTATCCATTGACGCTTAAGCTCCAAACATACTGGCTTTGCGCCATTCTTCTTTAGTCATTGCACGAATAGTTACCGCATGTACCTCACCACTGGCAATATAAGAATTAAGTGGCGCGTAAACAGCTTGTTGACGAGGAACAGGACGTTTCCCTTCAAACTGATTGTCGACAATACGGAGGTCAAATTTACCTGCTTGTCCACTGACAGCAACTTCAGCATCAGGAAAAGCTGCTTTTAAGATTTCAGTGAGCTGTTCACTATTCATTGCATCGACCTCTTATAGGACTGACAGTGTAAAAACCGGATATTTTACTATAACTCACCGAAATAATTCATTAACTTGTACAAAAAATATAGATAAAAAAAAGAGGTCTTTTCAACCTCTTTTAAAATATCAATTTTATGTCGCTAAAATTTCCATTGGTTGATAATCCAACTGCATTTTCCGATGCTTATCTAATTGCCTTTTTAATTTATCTGTCAATTTTGTAATCGCATTATACATATCATCAGCGCTCGCTTGGGCGAAAAGCTCTATACCCGGCAAACGAACAATTGCCTCAGCAATATGATTTGCACTGCCTTTTTTTGATCTTTTATCCAATTGATGATCTTTACTCAGCTTGACCTGCATACTATTGACCTGATCAATATGCTTGGTCATCTGGGTAAATCGATCTCGAATATTTTCTTCTATTGCTGGTGTAATACTTAAGTGATGTCCACGGATTGTAATTTGCATAGCTTTATCCCTCTCCTTATATAGGAATATGAAAGTCATAACCCAAACGATCTCATGACAGCATTCACCAAGGAAGAAACTGTGCTCAATATCATGCAATCATTTAAGTTACTCCAAAAGACAAAAAGCGATTCATTATTTCGTCATAATGAACAATTAGAATAGCCACACTTTAAAATTTAGATCAACACTTTTCGGTCAGATGAAGACGGAATATGTAACGATTCACGATATTTTGCGACTGTCCGTCGTGCCACATCAATCCCCTCTTCTTTTAATAAATTGGCAATTGTATTGTCTGACAACGGCTTACGCGGGTTTTCATCTGCAACAAGCTTTTTGATTTTTGCTCGAATGGCTGTTGACGATGCTTCTCCTCCTGAAGTGGTTCCAACATGGCTCGAAAAGAAATATTTCAGCTCAAATAGACCACGAGGTGTCAGTAAAAACTTATTGGTGGTGACACGAGAAACTGTTGACTCATGTAATTCCACTTCTTCTGCAACATCTCGCAAAACCAAAGGTTTCATTCCTTCAGCACCGATTTCTAAAAACTCACGTTGATGTTGCACAATGCAACTTGCAACTTTTAATAAAGTTTTGTGACGTTCATCAACACTTTTAATAAAGTTTTTCGCTTCAAGCATTTGATTGCGTAAATATTGATTATCATCACTTTGATCAGCACGTTTAATCATGCCTGAATAAAATGAGTTAATTCGAAGTTTTGGTAAAATATCTGGGTTCAGTTGAACATACCAATGGTCATTTTTCTTGGACACCACCACATCTGGAATTTGATAATCTGATTCTTTTTGCTCAAATTCAGCACCCGGATAAGGTTTAAGGGTTTTCAATAAATCAATTGCTGACTTTAATAACTCAGCATTTAAACCCGTTTGCTTAATCAGTTTATTTAAGTCATTACTGACCAAAAGCTCATAATGTTTCAACAACATCAGCGCTTCTTTCCTAAACAGTGTGGTGGTAGCTAAAGCCTCAATTTGCACAAAAAGACATTCTGCAAGACTACGAGCACCAATACCAATCGGTTCTAAGCGTTGAATATGTTTTAAAACAACCAGAACTTCATCCTCTTCGACTTCAATGTCATAATCCATTTGTTGTAGTAAATGCTGTACTGAGCTAACAATTTCTTCAATATCGGCAGCCAAAAATCCTTTTTCATCTAAAGCATCGACAATGCAATACGCAATCAATTTATCCACTGGAGAAAAATGCAATAAATTGACTTGCCCCAACATATGTTCTTTTAATGATGCTTCTGAATGACGATTGTCTTCACGATCCTCAAACTCAGGGCGCTCCATTGCAGTTGATTGATGGGTATAGACATCATCCCAATCTGTATCTACAGGCAGTTCATCAGGTAAGTGGTTGGCATTTAAAGAATCTGAAAGCTCATATTCTTGTTGTTCTTGTTTTACATTTTCAGGGCTTTCATGTGTCTCTTCTTCAACTTTTTCAAGCAAAGGATTACTATCAAGTTGAATTTGAATTTCTTGCTCAAGCTCCAAACTCGATAATTGCAGTAATCGAATGGCTTGTTGCAGTTGTGGCGTAAGCGACAACGAATTTGCAACTTTTAATCCAACCGATAACTTCATACCCATAATTCCCACACTGTATTATTTCATTTCATCTTATGTGAATAAGCAATGCAAAATTCATGCCTACTGATTTTTTATATCACAGGAAAGGGATTAGGACTAGTAAAAAAAATGAATACGTTACATAAAAATGTTTGTTATTTATCAATTAAAGATAAATTTTAATTATGTCGTTTTTTTATTCAATTTTTTAAAAAGACCTCCGATCCAGATCTGTTGAAATAGTCATCAATTATATAAATAGAGATTTAAAACCTATAAGCAAAAATAAATGGCTTTAGGGCTATTTATTTCAAAATATTTAAATAAAATAGGTTCCACTTTGTGAGACCAGTCACATTTCTAGTTTGTGAAATTTATTATTTTTATCCTTTACTTATTGGAATAGTGAGTATAAAAATAATGATATAAAGAAATATGATGAATCGTAGTTTCAAGGAAAAGGTTTGGCACGATAACTGCTTAATTTTAGAAACGAGCGGCTTAAACTGCCAAAAAAATCATGTAATGGAGAACTC
Source organism: Acinetobacter sp. RIT698 (assembly GCF_009668065.1). Classification (NCBI taxonomy): domain Bacteria; kingdom Pseudomonadati; phylum Pseudomonadota; class Gammaproteobacteria; order Moraxellales; family Moraxellaceae; genus Acinetobacter; species Acinetobacter sp. RIT698. The sequence continues at coordinate 53,783 of NZ_WJYH01000007.1, read as the reverse complement.
AAATGACACTATCTACAAAAACACTATCAAAAAAAGTTTTAACCACAGCACTTGGTATACTTATGGCTGGCGGTGCTTTTTCACAGGTTCAAGCAGCAGATACATTAGCAAAGATCAAACAATCAGGGAAAGTGATCATTGGTTACCGTGAGTCATCTGATCCGATTTCTTATGTGATTGGTGGTAAACCAATGGGATACGCTGTTGATATTTGTAATAACTTTGCCAATGAGCTGAAAAAAACGCTCAAGATGCCAAATCTTAAAGTTGAATATAAAGCAGTTACCTCTTCTACGCGTATTCCAGAAATGTTGGCAGGCAATATCGATATGGAGTGCGGTACGACAACAAACTCTATTCAACGCCAACAACAGGTAAGCTTCTCAACCAACTATTATGCAACAGAAGTACGCATGGCAGTTAAAGCCAGTGCACCAATTAAAACAATTGCAGATTTAAATGGTAAAGCAGTTGTAACCACCCAAGGGACTACATCTGACAAATACATCAAAATGGGTGAGAAAGGCGAAAAAGTCAACGTAAACAACGTTTATGGTAAAGACCACTCAGACTCATTTGCTATGGTCGCTTCTGGCCGTGCTGCAGCATTTGTGATGGATGACAATATTCTTGCAGGGTTAATTGCAAAATCATCAAATCCAAAAGACTTTAAAATCGTAGGTCCAGTACTTTCTTCTGAACCATATGGCATTATGTTACCGAAAGGCGATGCAGCATATAAAGCAATCGCAGATAAAACAGTAACAACAATGTGGAAAAATGGTCAAATGGCGGCGCTATATAAAAAATGGTTCCAATCACCAATTGCACCTAAAAATGTCAATTTAAATATGCCAATGAGCTCATCATATTTAAAGCTTAAAGCTAATCCTACGGATGCTGGTATTAACTAATAACGTAGTTTAAAACAACGGTTTATAGATCAGATTCGGTTTAAAGTCTGGTCTATAAATTTTTATAAAATTAAAAATACAAGGAGCACACATGTCCGTAGGCTCACTTAACTGGACAGCATATTGTCTCCCCTCGAATGAATACAGTCTTGATAAAGCTGCATGGGCTGAATCTGTCTGTAAAGCGATTGGTGGTGAAAGTTATTCCCCTGTTGCAGATGCACCAACCTGGCTACAACTTCTAGGCTCAGGTGTTTGGACCATGGTCTGGACCGCGATTGCTGCATTTTTCATTGCATTTCTTCTTGGATCTCTCATCGGGATTTTACGTACATTACCCAATAAACCACTTTCATTTATTGGTACCTGCTACGTCGAACTTTTCCGAAATATCCCCTTGATCGTTCAACTGTTTTTCTGGGCATTTGTATTCCCACAATTACTGCCACTCAGCTTAAGTACTGGTAGTGGTGAGATGGTTCATGGTGGATGGTGGCAAAATATTCTCAATGACAATCCCGCCGTGGTTGGGGTGTTTGCACTCGGTCTATATACTGCAGCACGTATTGCTGAACAAGTACGTTCAGGTATTAATACGGTTTCAAATGGACAAAAAAATGCAGCTTTTGCAATTGGTTTAAATCAAAGCCAAAGTTATCGCTATGTCATTCTCCCTGTCGCTTATCGTATTGTTTGGCCAACGCTCACTTCTGAAGCAATGAATATTTTCAAAAACTCTGCCGTGCTTTATGCACTGAGTGTTTTGAACTTCTTTGCTTATACCAAAACCATGCGTGAAGAAACATCCCAAGATATTGTTATTCTTATTCTTTCGACACCAGTTTACTTAGTCATTACCTATACCATTAAGTTGATCATGGCTTGGATTGAAAAACGTATGGCTGTTCCTGGTCTAGGCTCGGGGGGTAAATAGTCATGGATTTTAGTATTTTACAAAATCAAGATGTTATTCAAACGCTGATCGCAGGTTTTAAATTTACCGTTACGGTGACGATTTTATCGATTATTGGCGGGATTCTGATTGGCACACCTTTGGCCATGATGCGTTTATCCAACAATAAAGTCGCCAGTAATTTTGCTAAAGTTTATGTCGATTTCTTCCGTGGTGTACCACTGATTCAAGTGATCTTCATTTTCTATTTCTTATTGCCAAAGATTTTTGAGTTTCAATCAGATACCTATTATGGCCCACTGTTTTCAAGTGTGGTGACCTTTGCAATTTTTGAAGCAGCATTCTTTTCAGAAATTGTACGTTCAGGGATTCAGTCTGTTTCTAAAGGTCAGGTCAATGCAGGTTATGCACTTGGTTTCACCTATGGACAAACCATGTCCAATGTGGTGTTGCCACAAGCTTTTAGAAACATGCTACCTGTCATTTTGACTCAATCTATCGTACTTTTCCAAGATGTATCATTAGTTTACGTGATTAGTGCGCCAGACTTCTTGGGCAATGCCAATACCTTAGCAAATACCTACGGTGCTGAAACCAAAGCAACTTTCTACCTGATTGTAGCAGTTGTTTACTTCTGTATCTCCTTTGCGCTTTCACGACTTGTGAAGCGTTTACATCAAAAAATAGCAATAATTCGATAATTGGAGAATCAATATGCCAATGATAGAAATACAACATATCTCAAAATGGTATGGAGATTTTCAAGTTCTTACAGATTGCACCACTTCAATTGAAAAAGGTGAAGTTGTGGTGGTGTGTGGACCTTCAGGTTCTGGTAAATCTACACTGATTAAAACTGTAAATGCATTAGAACCGTTCCAAGAAGGCAATATTGTTGTTGATGGAACAGCGTTAAAAGACTCAAAAACTGATCTGGCAAAATTCCGTTCTCGTGTGGGAATGGTATTCCAACACTTTGAATTGTTCCCACATATGACTGTTTTGGATAATTTAACCATTGGGCAACTTAAGGTTTTAAATCGTTCTAAAGCAGAGGCTGAGAAAAAAGCGTTGCAATATTTAGATCGCGTTGGTTTGGCAGCCCACAAAAATAAGTTCCCAGGTCAACTGTCTGGTGGTCAGCAACAGCGTGTTGCGATTGCCCGTGGTCTGTGTATGGATCCAGTGTGCATGTTATTTGATGAACCTACTTCGGCATTAGACCCTGAAATGGTGGGTGAAGTGCTTGAAGTCATGAGTCAATTGGCAAAAGAAGGCATGACCATGATGTGTGTAACTCATGAGATGGGCTTTGCTCGTAAAGTCTCAAGTCGAGTTATTTTCATGGATCAAGGCAAGATTTTAGAAGACTGTGCAACAGATGACTTCTTTAATAAGCCGGATGAGCGTCATGAAAGAACCAAATTCTTCTTAGACAAGATTTCTATGGTGCACTAATCAGCAATATGCTTTAAACATAAAAACCCCAATTTTTAAATTGGGGTTTTTATTTGATGCTCGCAAACAGTACCAGTGCTTAAGGTTTCACCGCATTTTGGGTGAAGTTTGGAGATCGTGGTCCATATAACAGACCTTTTTGCTGATTTAGACTTGGTGAATATAATTGCGAGCTTACAGTACTGGATAAAGTATAGGCTTTATCTGACAAATGATTGGATATTTGATCAACTAAAGCACCGACCAGCGCGCCAATCAAACCTGCATTGCTATTATCATTGGCTTGCTGAAGTCGCTGCTCACCTTGCCAGAGTAATGTTCCAGTTTGCAAATCTACAAGTTTGGCTTCTACTGCAACTGCAGCTACAGATTGAATCACCTGATATTTAGAACCATACTCTTTAACTTTAATGTATAACGCGGCATCCGCTCCGAAAATCTCTTTTAACTTTTGAGGTGGAATTGCTTGAGCATCAAATCCATTGGTCACCCCATTCTCTTTAAACATGGTGTCAACAACAGAAATTGGAAATACATAATAACCAGCTTCAGCTACAGGCAATGTTACTGTTGACCAATACCCATAGGTTGCACGCGTATCAGGAGACTCATTGATTGGAGGAAGTACCAAAATCGACTTAGGGATATGCTCACGATATGCTGCTAAATCACGATTTTGTTTAGGTGATACCGCACAACCGGTGAAAAGCATCATCAGTAAACCAAGTACAAATAATTGTTTCATATTTTTCATTTGGGATTTACCTCAGTCGATTGAGGGGGCATCTTCTTCAATAAACGATCCATCAATACGGTTGACTCAGGATAAATTTGGCGCTCTAACTCAAAATATTCAATTGCACGTGGGCCATTTTGAATATTAAGATTTAACAAGCCCAAATGCGCATATAAACCTGGCGGAACTGCGGCATTTTTTGCTTTTGCTTTCTCAACATCTTTTTCAAGCGCTAAAATTTGTTGCTGAGGCGAAGTTTTTTCTGGAACCGCCAGCATTAAATAGGTTTGCTGTGGATATCCGCCCCAACTATATAAAGACTGTGGTCCAGATGCACACCCAACCAAAGTTAACGTTGCAAAAAAGCTTAAAAATAATAAAACCCGTTTCATTTATTCAAACCTATTGTACGAACCACTTATTTGTTTGAATATCTGTGACAAGGTGATTAACCGCTTCGCGTACAGCCAGATCTAAAACCTTACCATTTAAGGTTGAGTCATAAGATGCTGTAGAACCAAAACCTAAAATTTCGCGTTCACTGAGCGCGTATTCACCTGCACCCTGCACAGAATGGACAACTTCTGCTGTTTTTACATCGACAACATTAATATTGACTTTTGCATAGGCAATTTGAGTTTTACCACGCCCTAATAGCCCAAACAATTGATGGTCACCCACTTCTTTACGTCCAAATTCAGATACATCCCCAGTGAGCACATAACGTGCACCCTTAATGGATTGAGATGCTTTACCAAAACCAGCCTCTTGTTGCAGCTCTGATAAATTGTCTCGATTTAAGACTGAAAAATATCCGGTTTGTTGCAAGTGCGTTTCTAAAATCGTTTTTGCTTGACCGCCTAAACGATCGACATTATCAGAGAAGATTCCACGCATATAACTTGAGCGGTTATCAAACTTACCAATCGAAACTGCTGTTTTCGCACCTGAATATTTAACCGCTGAAGTCGCTACAGCCACTTGAGGTGCTTGGATGGTTTTAGAGCTTTCAGTGGTAGAACAAGCTGTAAGTACCAAGCCATTTAAGGCAGCAATCAATAATATTTTTTTCAAAATTACATCTCTCTAAGGTCTAAACCATTATAATGAATATATATAACATAAACTAAACACACTATTAATTAATTTTCAACAAATGGGATCTACTGATAAAATGTATGACTATTTTTACTCGTAAAAACAATCATTTCATACCAAAAATTAACTTTAAACCAAGTAAGGTCATGACACCGCCTGCGACTCGATCGAAGACTTTTTTAAACTTTAAATAAACACGACGCGGCTTTTCCGCTGAAAGCGCAACAGCAACCAGTGAATACCAGCCTGCATCGATAAAGAAGCACAAGATAGGCAAAACAAAATAAAAATACGTTGGAATGTCTTTGGGTAAAAGCGCAGTAAAAATACTGGCTAAAATAATCGCAATTTTAGGATTACTTAACTGGGTAATTAAACCTAAACGAAACGCTTGTTGATAACTCATCACCGTGGATGAGTCAGATGCCTGCGCCATTGGATCTTTAGCATGTTTAATAATTTTATAAGCCAGCCAAAGTAAATACAGACCACCACAAATTTTTAAAGCTAAATATGCAGAAGGTACAGCCAATAAAATTGCCTGTAATCCCATTACAGCTAAAAAACCAAATAAAGCTGCGCCCGTGCCTGTCCCTAAAGCGGTAAACAGACCATGTTTACGAGAAATCGCAATTGAATTTTTAGCCACATAAACAAATGTAGGACCAGGGCTAATTGCGCCAAGCATTAATGCCAATGCAATTGAACCTAAAATCAATAATGATTCCAAGAGATACCCCGACCTAGACTATTTTTAAGAATAGATATTTTACGCTACAACCGATTTTTGAAGATATAAAAATCTTTATTATTTCGCGATTACACTTTTATTCAATGCAAATTCATCAAAATTTCAATCATAAATTTAAGTACACTTGTGTATTATGACCACAAACAGAGTAAACAAATATTTTTAGAGTAAAAACTAAATAAAAAATTTATTTTTCAATATTTTAATTATATCAATAAAATCATCAAGGTATATAAAATATCCTAAAAAGCCATAAAATAGACCACATTAATCACAAAAATTAACTTCCATTTTCATGTATTTATAGGCTATAAAAAACCATAATAAAACTATGGTTTTAAATTATCCAAAATCAATATTTATACTCAGGGGTAAAAAATGCACAACAACAAAACCAACCGCTTAGATGCAAGCCAAGCACATTTGTGGATCATTGGCGGTGGAATTGCTGGAATGGCAGCTGCCGCATTTGCCATACGTGATGCCAAAGTACCGGCTAAAAATATTCACATTCTCGAAGAGTTAGATGTCTCAGGTGGTTCAATGGATGGCGGCCATACGCCACATGCTGCACAAGCATGGGTTACCCGTGGCGGGCGGATGCTGACAGATGAAACATATTTATGTCTTTGGGACTTATTTTCGAGTATTCCATCCTTAGAAAATCCTGAAATTTCTGTTCGTGAAGAATGTCGTGAGTTCAATGAGCAAGTCAAAACCCATGCACAAGCCCGTTTAATTAATGCGCAACATGTAATTTCAGATGCCGCTAAACTGGGTTTAAATACACGCCATCGCGCGCAAATGTTACGCTTATTGGCAGCGAAAGAAGAAAAAATTGGCAGCCGTCGTATTGATGAATTTTTTGATGAGACCTTCTTTGAAACAAACTTTTGGCGTATGTGGCGTACGACATTTGCCTTCCAAAAATGGCACAGTGCAGCAGAACTTCGTCGCTATTTCTTACGTTTTATCCAAGAGTTACCACGTATTCATACCCTCGCTGGGGTAAAAAGAACCAAATACAACCAATATGATTCCATGATTTTGCCGCTACAACGTTGGTTGCTTGAACAAGGCGTAGATGTTCGTTTTGGTAATTATGTGACAGATGCAGACTTTCAAACCGATGATGTAACCCTAGAACGTCGTGCAACACGCTTGTATGTCAACCTTCCTGAAGGTACTGAGCAAATCAACCTTCAAGAGAATGATCTTGCAATATTTACTTTAGGTTCAATTACAGCAGATTCTCGTTATGCAGGGAATGATGATGTTCCAGCGCTTATTCGTGATCGACTTGATCATGGTTGGACCTTATGGGAAACCCTTGCGAAAAAAGCACTGGACTTTGGCCGACCAATGACCTTTTACGGCAACATTGATGAACATAAATGGGAGTCTTTTACACTCACCATGAAAGACGATGTTCTGTTAAATCGTATCATTGATTACACAGGCAATCAGCCAGGTACTGGAGCACTGATGACTTGGTTTGAATCTGGTTGGCATTTATCGATTGTGGTGCCAGCTCAACCTCATTTTGCAAATTTACCTGAAGGCACATTTACTCTCTGGGGCTATGGTTTCCAAATTGATCAAACAGGTGACTACATCAAAAAACCGATGTCACAAGCAACAGGCAATGAAATACTCACTGAACTGATTCATCAACTCGGTTTTGATGACATTCTTGAGCATGTTGTAGCAAATACCATTGTAACAACTGCAATGATGCCTTATGCATCGGCTTTATTTGCTTGCCGTAAGCCTGGTGATCGCCCACAAGTTATTCCACAAGGCGCAAAAAACTTCGCATTCTTGGGACAATTTGTTGAAATTGAAGATGATGTGGTTTTTACTGTTGAATATTCTGTTCGTGGTGCCATGATTGCAATTTATGAGTTCTTTGGCGTAGAACGTGAAATTCCTGAGATCTATAATGGATTACTTGATCCTAAAGTCGGACTAAAAGCTTTAGAAACTGTTTTTCATTAATTCATTTAAAATCAACTGAGTTAAATTGAATTAAAACCAAACGAGTGTATCCTTTTTTGATGCACTCGTTTTTATATTTTGAATAAAAATCAGGGTTGTGAATCCACTGAACGAGCACTGAGACGATAGTCTTTTTCATACACAGGCATACCTGCGATATGGATTGAACGAACTTCAGTTTTTGTTGGTGTAGGTGGTTTCTTTTCACACCCAACCAAAAATACTGCAAGTATTACACTCAAACTGATGGATAGCTTTTTCATGGCATCTCCTCCATTTTTTGTTTTATTTATAGTTCGAGCATAACAGTTCTGATTAAAAATACAGCTATTTTTTATTTCAAAAGGTGTCTATCTCTATAGAAAGTTGCTATACCTCACAAGGATCTATCATTAAAACAGTTTGATCTTCACCATTTTTATTTTTGTAACGATAGTGAAAGCCACCATTTCCATCAAATTCCATGTCACTAAAATATTGAAAAGCATCTACGCTTACAGACTCAATTTTAGAGTATTGCTCTGGTTGAAATTGAATTTTATTTAAAACTTTTGCAGTAAATACTTTTTGGAAAATAATCGTAGGCGCATTTTTTAATTCAAATCGGGCGATACACTCAGTGTTTTCATCCACAGCAACAACGTTGTCTAAAGCCTGAACGATCCCCGCCTTCGAGATGAAAAGACTATGATGAACATTAAAGGTATAGCCATAGCTTAAATGCAAGAAATCCTCGGTTTGGTTTTCAACATTTAAACCACGCTCCCAGTCCATGACCAAAGGTAATCTATAGTCATCGCCTTCATAGAGTACAAAATCACAATGATAATTTGCATCTTCATCACATGTTTGCTGAATGACTGAAAATTGCCCTATCTTCGCTACTGTTCGATGAATCTGCTCAGCATAACTACTGCTGGAATAGACCATCATGCTAAATAATATCGGAAATATTGTATTGATTATTTTTTTTGACATCAGATTTCTAATCAAGTTTTACTCAATACCAAATATACAGCTTCACTGGTAAATGTGCCATCTTGCTGAATCTGATAATACTGTTGTACTTGATCAGCGGCTTTGGACTGCAAATAGCGAATGGTATTGATGCCCTCTACTGGTGTTTGCATACGCTCCACCCAACTTTGAAAATTTAACTTTAAACTTTGCTTTTCAATGGTTTCTACCTTAAAGCCTGCTTGTTCTACGATTTGTACCCATTCCGCCAAACTATAATTTCGAACATGGCTTGGATCACGAATGGTTTCTATGGTCTGAATAAAGGTGTCTAAAATAGGGTTAGAATTGCCAATAATATCAAACAGGATCACTTTGCCATCAGCACGTAATACACGATAAATTTCATGAATTGCTTGAGTGATACTTTGCCAATGATGCGCAGAATAACGACTGATCACACAATCAAAATGCTCAACAGGAAAATCCAATTGCTCTGCTGCACCAACCTTCCCTATGACATGATCGAATCCCTTTTGTTGAGATTGCATGGTCACAAGATTGACCATTTCAGGCGTAATATCATAGGCAATTACTTGCTCAGTGAATGCTGCAATCTGATAAGTGACATGCCCACCACCGCAGCCTAGATCCAAAACTCGTTTGAATTGATGTTGTTGGATTAAATTTTGCATTTTTTCAAACTCAATGCCTTGTGCATGTACTTGGCTATTTAAGTATGCTTCTGATTTATCTTGATATTGTGCCTGATTAACTTGCTGTTGAGTGGTCATTGTCGTGTCCTTGTTGTTGAATAAAACTACAATAGACAACTCAATTCAAAAATAAAAATGATGAATTTTAATAAAATTAATAACTTTATTTTATTTATATTAACTCATAATTACCCGATAATCAGACTGACAAGGGTTTTGAATGATGACATCCTGTACACCCATCTCGTTTCCGATCTTGATATTATAGTTAAATGAAAAATCACCATTATCCTCAAAATTTGCCGTTGCAGGATAGTTCAGCTTTTTAAATTGCGGCACTTTATTGTTGAGCACTAAACGTACTCGAAAATCAGGAATGCTATAAAATACCAATGAATTTGGCATATTTTTTAAATTCGATTCAAAAGTTACAAAACAACTTTGCTGCCCATTCATCGCAAGAAAACTACTATAATTTTTTTGTTGATTTTTATCGTTAATCACAGTGAGATTATACTCACTTCCTGTTAGCCCCAACAAAAAACCCATTAAATTTGGATTAAATTGATAAACATTTGCGGTTTTACTCCATTTTTCCATTAATACCTGCTTCTTTCCTTTAGCATCATAGAGTACATAGTCACAACTAGAACCATGCTGAGTGCAAGACTCTTTTTGAATTTTCAGTTTTCCTGCACGCCCCAATACTTCGTATTCAGGGTCAACTTCGACAGCAGCATCAGCTTGCGCAAAAGCAGAATAACTACTGAAAAAAGGCAGAGCAAATAAACAACCCTTTATTAGGGTCTGTAGACATTTCATAAATGGCTTGCGTTGTAGGTTAAAATTGAGCAGGCAAGGCAGGAAACGAAGAGAATAGCGAGACTATTTTCGAGTTTCATAACGTAGGCTGAGATAATTTTAGCCACAACCCTTCGGGACTAGCGTGTTTTTTGACGTTACGTCGTTACAAACTACTCATTTAGAATGACTAAATTTCGTATTTCGCGCCTAGTATCGTCTAAAAAACACACGTAGTCGCAAACATAGACGAATTGTCAGCAGACCCTATGTTCAACATAAATAACGTTCCCAATATCTCAGCATTTTTTAATATAGATTCAAGTTCAATTCTTGCTCAAAAATACAATTTTAACTTTTTACACACGGCGAACTTTTCGATTTAAAGTCCTTACCCCAAGTACGATATCCTTGGGTATCAATATGATAGCGATTATTACCATAAACGCCTAAACCCATTTTATAACTTTTACCTTCCACTTGCCAAAAATGACACATTTTTTTAAGCAATAATTCGCGATCTTTTTTAATGGTTTCTTTGGGTGATAGCACATGAAAATCAACGGCATAATTACTTAAATGCTTACTTTTTTCCGCCCCACCTATGCATTTATTTAATTCAGGGGCACGATAGATTGCTGAAATCGTATATGTTTTAAAATATTCATTTCGATTTAACTTTTCCACCAATTGCAAACTACTCACCACATTTTTCCAAAAGGCTTTAGGTGGAATGGCAAAACGTTTTGAGTAACACTGTTCTGGCATATAGTTTCGGCTGGTTGTCAGCTCCATCAGACTAGGCGGATGTTTTAAATACTGCGACATAAACTGATAATAATCTGCCAATAATTGGGGATCTTGTTGCGCCTTCCAAAGCTTGAATTGTTGTTCAATCTGTTGATCTGATGATTTTCTTGAAGATGCGGCCTGATCTGCTTTTTTCTCAGATGGTGTACAGGCATTTAACACCAATACACTGATGCAGCAGATCGAAATAACAATATTTTTAAAAATTTTCACAATTTCAGCACACTTATTGTTTTATTTTAAAGGGTAAATATTTAGAAATCTAAACCTATTTATACGATTTATTAATCATTGACCTAAGTCATTCTAACCAATCTCATTCACTTTAAAGCTGCTATTTACAAAAATCCACAGAGTTAGTAATTTACAACGGACAAAAATGTCCGTTAAATATCAGAATAAAATTTAATGCAATTTCCCCTATGCGTATACGTCAAAAACAAGCGGCACAAAATCGCGAAGATTTGCTCAATGCTGCACTGAAAATATTCCGTAAACAAGGGATTCGTGCGCCATTACAGCTCGTGATTGATGAAGCTGGCGTTGGACGAGCAACCTTTTATCGTAATTTTCAAGATCGCCGTGAGTTAGTCATCGCCTTGATGGAACAAGCATTAACTCGTCTAGATGAACGGGCAAAAAGCTTTTCAGAATATCCTGACGGTTTGATTCGGTTAATTCGTAATCATGTCGAGAATCTGCCTTATCTCACCGCATTGATGGAATATTGGCGTGTGATTGATCGTAATGACCCAAGTATGGTGGATATTTATCAACGGCGTGACGCAATTCTTCAACCGCTGATTGATCAAGCCATTACCCATCATATTTGCCGACCAGATCTCACCCCAAAAGATTATGCGCTAATTACCGGTATTCTAAGAGCTTCCTTTCAAGGGCTAACCGATGAAGAACAGGTTCAACTGGCCACTCGTGCAGTTGACTTACTGATTGATGGCATCAAGGCGTAATTGAGGCAATTATGGATAAATCGCCACGTTTACTTGAACCTGCCCCAGATTGGACACCTGAAGAACGTCCAACATTACCAGGCTCACCTGCGGCTATTGCACATCCAACACATAAGAAGCTGATTTATTTTTTTATTGGCCTGTTTGTTGCAATCTCAGGCAGTTTAAGTAATGGTTTTATTACCGCAAATTTACCACTTATTCAGGGTGAATACTCGCTAACGCCTTCAGAGGCTGCATGGATTCCCGCAGCTTATGTGATGGCAAATATTAGTTCCAACATGATTCTGTTTAAAGCTCGGCAACAATATGGGTTACGGCTTTTTTCTGAAATTGGTTTAGTGCTTTTTATTTGTGTGTTGGTGCTGCATATCTTTGTGCACACCTTTGAAATGGCATTGTTTGTCCGTGTGATCAGCGGTTTGGTTGCCGCTCCCCTGAGTTCTTTAGGCATGTACTACATCATGCAGGCCTTTAAACGAGAAAACTTTGGACGAGGAATTTATCTCGCACTGGGCTTTCAGCAATTGGGTATCCCACTGGCATGGATCATTTCCCCTTCTCTGGTCGATGTAAATGACTGGATTGTGCTCTATACCTTTGAGTTGGGTTTAGCGATATGTTGTTTGGCTATGGTGGTTTCTTTAAAACTGCCGCGTAGCTTAAGAATCGAAGTCTTTGAAAAACAGGATTTCTTTACTTTTGCCTTACTCGCACCTGGTTTTGCCCTGCTATGTATCGTCCTGACCCAAGGCCCAATCCTTTGGTGGTTTGAAGTCAAATGGTTAGGGTATGCCTTAATTGCAGGATTCAGTCTTATTATTATCGGACTGACTTATGAACATTACCGTGTCAATCCTCTTATCATTACCCGTTGGCTAGGTTCAGCCACCACACTTAAATTTGTGTTTGGTGCGTTGGCGATTCGCTTGCTCATGTCTGAGCAAAGTTACGCAGCTGTTAACTTTTTAAAAACCATGGGCATGGGACCTGATCAGTTCGTTACCTTGTATAGCGTGATTTTTCTTGGCATTGTGCTCGGCACTGTTTTTAGCGCCATGACCTTTAAAAGAGAGCGCATCTCATGGCACTTGGTCAGTGCTGTGGTCTTGGTTCTTATCGCCTGCGCTCTAGACTATCACCTCACCAGTGATGTACGACCTGTGAATTTTTACCGCAGCCAATTTATCGTTGGCTTTGCCAGTGGTATGTTTATCGGACCATTGTTGCTGACAGGGATTATTAATGCCTTACAAAAAGGTCCATCACACATGGTCACTTTTGTGGTGTTGTTCTCTGCAACACAAAGCTTTGGTGGTTTAATTGGAAATTCATTCTTTTCAACCTATCAACAATTACGCACCCAAAATTATCGGGCTGAAATTGTCAGTGACTTGTCACCAACTGATCCATTGGTGGTGCAACGACTTGCAGCCTATCAGCAAGCAGCCAATAAATATACTTTAGATGCATCACTCGAACAGAACCAAGCTTATCGCAATTTAAACCAGATTGTGACACGAGAAGCGCAAGTGCGTGCCTATAATGATGTGATTGCATTAAATGGAATTTTCGCCATTTTACTGTTGATTTGGAGTAGTTTTAATATTGCTTGGACACGCTATCAACTCAAAAAACAGCAACAGGTCCTCAATAGCAGTTAGACAGATCTCAGGCTATTCCGAAATCAGATGATCCATGATGTCACGCTATGTATTAAAAAATATTTGAGAATTCTTATGTCGCAAGATCAAAAACCAACAGAGCAAGCAGCAGTTACACCACCACAAGCACCTGCAACAGCAGCAGCGCCACCACCATCCAGTAAGCTTATTCCAACTGCAAAAAGAACATTGCTGTTGATGCTCTTGGTCTTGTTGGTGGGGATTGCTGTGATTATGCGCGCATGGAAAATTGGCCCTTTTGATAGCAGCATAGAATCCACCGACAATAGTTATATCAAAGGCAGAACCACAGTTTTATCTTCTCAAATCAATGGTTATGTCAAAGATGTATTGGTGACTGATTTTGACCATGTCAAAAAGGGTCAGCCGTTAATGCATATTGATACCACAACCTATGATCAGAAAGTGACTCAGGCTGAAGCGGGTGTTGATCAGGCCAATACCACTTTAGCCAATCAAACCCAAGCGATTGAACAACGCAAAGCAGATATTGTGGCTGCACAAGCCAAAGTTGAACAAGCCAAAGCAAGTTATGAACTTTCAACAGCACAACTCAATCGTTATCAACAATTGGGAAATACTGGCGCAACCTCTAAAACAGAACAAGACAAAGCGGCTGCGGATGTAAAAAATAATTTAGCCTTACTCAAACAAGCGGAAGCCAATGTATTGGTTGCTCAAGAAGCATTAAAAACAGCTCAAGTGGCTCAATCGGGCTTAAAAGCACAAGTCACCAATGCCAAGGCACAATTTGATCAAGCGGTAACGACAAAAGACTACAGCGTGATTGCAGCACCGATGGATGGACAGTTGGGCGAAGTCACTCCGCGTGTGGGACAATATGTTGCAGCTGGAACCCAGTTAATGTATCTGATTCCGCAACAAACTTGGGTAATTGCCAATTTCAAAGAAACACAAATTGCCGATATGCACATCGGGCAAAAAGCAACATTTACTGTAGATGCCATGAAACATCAAAAATTTACTGGCCGTATTGAACAGATTTCACCTGCTGCTGGTGCTGAGTTTAGTGTGCTTAAGCCTGACAACACCACAGGTAATTTTACCAAGGTCGTGCAGCGTATTTCTGTGCGGATCGCCATTGATCCCAATCAAAAAGGTTTAGAATTTTTACGACCCGGGATGTCTGTAGTGACTTCCGTCGATACCAGCACTCAATGATCCGCCTAAGTGAAAAGCTTGAGTTAAAACCTAGAAATTTATCCCCAATAATAGACATGAAACTCAATCAAACCTGTCTTGTTTTACAGGTTTGATTAGAATATCTTGAACAGGCTTAAGTCAAAGCTACTCATACACACCCATTCAGTTAAAAAATCAGCATGTTTGATCATATTGCCCAAACTATTCCCTACCAAAGTTTAGATTTTGCTGGATCTGTTCAACTTACAGTTAAACGGCTTGATCTAATCCATCCACAAATTTCTGGCAATAAATTTTTTAAACTCAAATATAATTTGATTGAAGCACGTCAGCTTGGCCTAAAACACATTCTGACGTTCGGTGGTGCTTATTCCAATCATATCGCTGCCACAGCCTATGCAGCACAGTTATTTGGATTTAAAAGCATCGGGATCATTCGGGGCGAGGAGTTAGCGCATAAACCACTCAACCCAACCCTGACAACAGCACAACAATTGGGTATGCAGCTAGTTTTTGTTTCACGTGAAAAATATAGACAAAAAAATAATCATGACTGGATCGATGAATTAACACAACATTATCCAAACACTTATATTATTCCTGAAGGTGGAACCAATGAGCTTGCTATACAAGGTTGTCAGGAAATTTTAACGACAGAAGATTTAAATCATTATGATGTGATTTGCTGTGCGGTAGGAACAGGTGGCACAATCACTGGGCTGATTAACGCCAGTTCACCACAGCAGGAAATTTTAGGATTTTCAGCACTTAAAGGTGATTTTTTACAACAAGATGTCAGTCAACTCACCCATAAAAGCAATTGGAAAATACTGGATGATTATTGTTTTGGAGGCTATGCCAAAACCACTGCTGAATTACTTAGCTTTATAAACAACTTTGAGCAGCAATATCGCATTCCGCTTGAACAGATTTATACTGGGAAAATGTTTTATGGGATTTTTGATTTAATTTCAAAAGGTTACTTTAAAGAAAATGCAAAAATCTTGATCCTGCATAGTGGTGGCTTGCAAGGACGTAGCTAAACCCTACCTATTTATAATTGTCCTGAAAATTACTTTAAATTTGTCTATAATCCCCTGCTCAAAGTTTCCATGAGTGTGATATGTCTTCTAACCAATATGATGTGATTGTCCTCGGCGCAGGTGCTTCAGGTTTAATGCTTGCGGCAAAAGCAGCTGCCCGTGGTCGTAAAGTCTTAGTGGTTGAGAAAGCCAATAAAATTGGTAAAAAAATCCTCATGTCAGGTGGTGGTAAATGTAACTTCACCAATCTTTATGTTGAGCCTGAAAATTTTATTTCACATAACCCACATTTTGTCATCTCTGCCCTGACGCGTTATACCAATTGGGACTTTATTGGGATGGTCTGTGAATATGGCATTGACTATGAAGAACGCAAACATGGACAACTGTTTACCTTAAATGGCGCAAAAGAAATCTTAAGCATGCTGCTCAACGAATGTGAAAAAACACATCATGTTGAGATTAAAACCAGTTGTGAAGTCAAAGCGATTAACACGGTTGACGATCAGACTTTTCAAGTCGCCACCAATTTAGGCTATTTTCAGGCTGAATCTGTAGTTGTTGCATCAGGAGGCTTATCTATTCCAACATTGGGTGGCTCTGGCATCGGCTATGAGATTGCCAAACAATTTGGTCACCACATCTATCCTACACGCGCAGGTTTAGTTCCCTTCACTTTTTCAGATCAATTTAAAGAAGTTACCACTCGTTTAAGCGGCAATGCGGTTGAAGCAACGCTATCTAACGAGCTGATCGCATTTACTGAAGCATTGTTGTTTACACATCGTGGCTTAAGTGGTCCAAGCTCATTACAACTTTCAAATTATTGGAATGCAGGGCAAGCATTCCATATTAACTTTTTACCAAGTCTTGAGCTGTTTGATTTTTTAAAGCGCAAAAAGCAAAGCCAACCTAAGGTGTTAATCAGAACCTTACTGACTGAACTTTTACCGAAAAGTGTGGTGATTGAACTACAAAATCTCATTTGGTCCGAGTGGGCTGAAACGGCGATTGGGCAATTAAGTGATGAAAAACTTGAAACGATTGCCAATAAATTACAGCAATTTGAAGTCAAACCCTCTGGTACTGAAGGCTATCGGACTGCAGAAGTCACTTTAGGCGGTGTCGACACCACTGAAGTTTCATCAAAAACCATGGAAAGTAAAAAACAAAAAGGTTTATTTTTTATAGGTGAGATCTTAGATGTAACTGGTCATTTAGGCGGGTTTAATTTTCAGTGGGCATGGGCTTCAGCACATGCTGCTTCAGAATATGTTTAATTTAAACTGATCAATAAAGATCTTTCATAAATCAAAAAATGATCATGTGCAGTGAATCATATGGGTATTATGAAAGTGCCTTCTCTCGCTGGGAGAAGGCTAGGATGAGGGCGCTTTTATGTTGATTTATGGTTTTAAAAAGGACGTATGAAAGAAGTCTAATAGAAAGCTTATTCCAGATAATCTGTTTTAAATAAGATAAGTTGGTTCTGGATTTGCTGCTTCTGGGTCACACGTTGAATCGCCAAATCCATCGACTTTAGATCATGGTTTTTTGCAAATAACGACTGATGAATTTTGTGTAAAAAATAGATGATCTTCATTTCAATTCCTTTGAAAATGATATTTATCAGATGAGTGTGTTTTATATTGCCTACATATTCACCCATTCAATCTAGACAATAAATCATCTGATGTCTATCTCTTTTCTATAAAAAACCGATAAAATTCATGCTTTGCAAACACAATCACTCTTGAGATTTGTTTTTAGATTCATGTTGTTGCTTAACAATTTCGGATGATTGCTTTTTCGGTTTTGCAAACACAAATTTATAAGCACTTGCTAAAAACCCTACAGTGATTCCTGCAATCACAATGGGTGCAATGAAATTATTTGGCTTTTTCTTAGACATCTCTATTCCCTCTCACTTTTGACCTAAAAATAAAAAGATCGATCAAGCATCAATCCTGATCGATCTTTAAAAGAATTTAAATGTTAATTCGGGTCATCTTTGTCCTGTTTCAATGAATCAGTAAGTGACTTGTACTCATTTTCAATCGCAGGGGTATCCGCGGTTACTTGCGTAGCGTCTGTACCACTTGGCTGTGATGAATAAGTATTTTCTTGCTTTAATGGATTCGGTTGATTTGCCTCTTTCTTGGCTTTATCGATTAAATCCGTTAAAACGCGTTCTGCAGGTTGACGTCCACCTAGACCAAAGGCCAATGCAAAAGCAACTGCCACAGAACCCAAGGTTAAGCCAAAAGCAAGATTAACGATCGAATCGGCAATTCCCATGGCTTTTAAACCCATTGCAATCACCAGCCCCATGATCAAAACACGAACCAAGTTGCCTAACCATCTTGAGCTATTGTACTCACCACGCTGTACCACATTCGCCACGATATTGGCCAACCAGAAACCGATCACCAAAATCACTGCGCCTAACAAAATATTGGCACCAAAGTAAATAAACATTGAAATCAAATGACTAACTTGCTCAAAGCCCAGTCGATTTGCCGCTTCGGAAACAGCAAATAACATGGTAAAGAAAACAATCAGATAACCAATGATACAAGAAACTTTCGTGTCACCTAAAAAGCGTTGCAAATCTAATTTTGCAGGAATTTCATCAACACCTGTTCGAGCTACAACTTCTGAAACCAAACGCCCCACAAAACGAGACACCACATAGGCCACAATTAAAATTAATCCGGCTGCAATAATATGTGGAATTGCATACATGATTTCACCCAGCATTGCGGTTGCTGGTTGTGAAATAGCCTGTATACCAAGTGCTTCAAAAGCCACAATTAACGCAGTAATCATGACAACGGCAAAAACAAAAGAGCCTAAAAACTTCGCTAAACCTTGGTTTGAGTTTTTAAATAGCCCTACTTTTTCTATTTGGGTTTGTAAATTTAGACTGTTGATTAAACCCTCAACAATCCCGCGCAGGATTTTTGCCAAGATATAACCGACAAAAACGATGACACCCGCAATGAAAATATTCGGTATATAAGAGACTGCCTCATTCAGCATGTTCTGCACTGGAAGCAATAAGCCTTGCAAACCTAAAATTGATAATACAATTGGTAGGAACAGCAATAAAATTAGCCAGTACACAATATCAGCGATATTCTGACTGATCGGACTGACCCCAACATCAGCACTTAATTTCTCATCAAGTTGAGTCCGATCCAAAGCTTTTTTTAAACCGACTTTAACCAGATTTGCCACAATCCAGCCAATAAACCCGATGGCGACGGCAGCCAGTAATTGTGGAATAAACAATAAGAATTGCTGAATCATCAAACTAAATGGGCTGCTTACGCTGGTAAGATTCAGCACATTTAATGCACCAATCACCGCGATCACCATCACCACCCAAAAAACAATTCGAGAAAGAATACTTTCAATATTTGAACGATGACCTGTTGCTGAAGACAATTTTGTATTTGTACCTAGTTTTTCTAGGATTTTTTTAATTCCTGCTGCAACAATCAGTGCAATAATCCATCCCACAATAAGGATGGCAACAGCGGCGAGAATCGGGTGGAATTGATCCCAATAATACATGGCATCAAATCTCCCCCTTGTTTGTAAAATTTCATTCATTTTTATTTCCTCAAGTTATAGATTTATAACAATCTGAGTGTGCTCAAATGACTTTAAGCAACATTCTTTATTTGAATTGGATACTTGATGAATTACTCTTCTACTTTATCTATTGCTTATATAACGAGCAAATTTAACTGCATAAATACAACAAAAGCATGCAAAAATGAAAAACTCCAGCTTTGCAGCTAGAGTTTGTCTTATCAATATAATCTTTATAGATGATATATGGGATTAAACCCAGTCGGCGATCATGTAAACAAGCAAGGAAACAAGAAATAACCCCACAAGAATAAGCATATAAATGGGTAAGCGATTCTTATGCGTTATATCTTCAGTACTTGTTACATAAGATGGTTTATTGAAATCGTGTTTCATGACGTCCACCTCCATCGAATTGATGTATTTTTATACTAACAGGCTATTTGTGATCTGTGTGTAAAAATATTTTAAGCAAAAGTAAATTTTAATTCGAGCAGTTCTTGATAGATAAATGAGCTATAATATGTACCCCATTTTTTGGCTATTGTAGATATGGCTTATCAACGACAAAGTGTCGAGTTGGACTTGGACACTGATGTCACGCATCAATGCTTCACACATACCTCAAGAGATGATCATCTCATTGGAATTATTGAATTTAACAAGCCAAGTTATATTCTAAAATGGGGCGATTTAGAGTATTTCCGTCGCCGTACAGATGAATTGTCGGTCATGCCGTTCCCAGAATGTGTCAATGCAATGATTATTGATATTCGCAATGTCGTACCATTTCTGGATAATGAAGTTCCAATCGTGCCATGGCGTTTACTTGAAGAAGACTGCCCGATACGACTTGTTGTTTCTCAAGATCGTTTAGAACATTATGCAGGGATCTTTGAACCAACGTGGTTAACCACAGACATTGAAATTGCCATTCAAGAATTACGCGAATTTATGGATATGTTCGTACACTAACAGCATATCCTTAGCTTAAAAATAAGATTTATTTTTTGCTTATTTGTATTGATACAGATTTCATCAATGACTTTGATTTCTCAAAGTAAAGTCAACAATTTAAATAGATCATTGACCAAACATTTTAACTGCCATACGCTGCGCTTGCTTTCCATAAAACCAATAGGTAATTAAATATAAAGGGATTGCCAACATCAGCAACATGATCAATGCAGTGAGCAAAAATTGAGTATTTTGCAGATACATCACAAAAGTTTTCCACACTTCTGGATCATTTTGAGAAAAAAACCAAACACCCGCAAATACCCCAAGTAAATTATAGCCCCAAAATATTGCAGTATAACCAAGGGTCAATTTTTTACGCTCTTGATCTGTAGGCGCACGGCGTTGTTGTTTGAGAAAACGATATAACACGATAATCATCGCGATCAGATAAGGTATTGCTGTTAATACCCCCGCAATTTCATTGGGCAGTAATGCTGCTAACACACCTGCAACCATGGTCAAGACTAAACAAAGCAGCAAAAACCACAAAAAATATTTGTTTAAAGACACCATGACGACAGCCTAGATTGCATAAAGAACAATATTATAATTTTTTTTCAACTTTTTTTCATTTTCTTGTCAACCAATTTGAAACTGTTGTCGTTATATAAGTATAAGGTCTGCAGCAACCAAATTGATTGCACGGCATCCGCAAAGAAATTTGGAGACCTTCTCTCAGAGAAACTAAAAACTTATGCTTCTTAAGATTCAACTTAGCAGCCTGAATCTTTATAACGAAGTATTTTGGCCGACGATTTACTCATCACTCGAATCGTCGGCTTTTGTTTTTCTGGCGTTTGTGTTTTTATCGTTTCTGCTTTGACCGCGTGTATGTGTATCGCGTACTTGTTCTAACAATACAATCTCTTAGAACCTGTCAATTTCCTCATACTTGAATAAAAAATACAGATCGTCTTTGATTCGATAAAACAAAATTCACTTTTGTCTTGTAAATAAACAAGACGATCTCTTGTTCAGTATCGATATAAGCTTAAATTTGTTTCATCTTGAACTGTTGAGCCACTTTTAAAATTGCCATAAATCCAGCCAGAGTAAAAGCCAACATCAAAATTCCCATATTTAATAAATGATTCCATATGAGAAAATTCAATACCACACCACCCAATAGACCACACGCAAATTGCATACTGCCCATAATTGCACTTGCAGTTCCTGCTCTTGAGCCTTGTTCAGACATCGCCAATGCCATCGCATTCGGTCCAGTAAAACCAATCCCTGAAACAGAGAAAAATAAGCCCAACATGACAATCGCCAATGGTGCATCAGACATGAAACCTGAGCTGACAATAATCAGCCCACCTGTGACTTGAATCAAACCACCAATTTTTAACCGCAGGATCACCGAGAGTTTGTTGGCTAAACGCTTATTGATAGAAGACAGTAAAATGATACCAAAAGCATTAAAACCAAAGGCAATAGCAAACTGTTGCTGAGTTAAATGATAACCATCCATCAACACTGCTGCCGCGGAACTGATATAACAAAATAGTGCTGCACCAGTAAAGCAACCTGCCAACATTGGAAAGCGAAAGCTTCGATCTTTAAAAATAGCAGCATATAAAATAAAAACTTGTTTAAAGTTGAGACGCAGCCTACGTTCTGGTGCGAGTGTTTCCTTAAATAAAAAATGTACACAAAATAAGCAAAACAGACCAATCACAAACAAGGCAATAAAGACACCTTGCCAACTAAAGAATTGTAGAATGGCGGCACCCAAGGTTGGAGCAAGAATTGGGGCAATCCCCATCACAATCATCATACTGGAAAAAGCTTGTGCTGAACCTTGCACATCTAAACGGTCTCGAATTGCAGCCCGTGCCATCACCACACCCACACAGCCCCCCAAAGCTTGTAAAACGCGTGCGGCAATCAATGACCAATGATCAGGTGCTAAAACACACAACAAACTGGCAAAAGCAAACAAGGTCATACCAAAATAAAGCGGTTTCTTACGCCCAATACGGTCACTGATTGGACCATAAATCAATTGACCAACAGCAAGACCAAAAAAATACGCCGGCAAGGTATTGGCGACTTGCTGGGTCGTCACATTAAAATCTTGCGCCATTTGTGGTAATGCTGGCAAATACATATCAATGGATAATGGACCCAAAGAAGTAAATAAAGCCAAAAGCATAATCCAGCCCGTTGAATACTGCTGACCAACGTTTTTTTCAGACATAGATGGTTTATAATTTGATAAGGAATGTTGCAGACAAGTTTACACTGTCCATTGTATGATTTGTCACAAAGATAAGTGAAAAGTCATATAAGCCAAATCGCATTTCCCAAGTAAATAACACCCTATTGATTTAACAAGGATTTCCTTTGAACACTTGGCTGTTAAAACTCAGAAAAGCAACCTACAACACAAGTTTCATGTATAACTTGAGAATGATCATTGCCTTTACAGGGACTGCATTTGTACCTTATCTGTTGGGACAGCAGTTAATGACCATTCCTCTCACCTTAGGGGTGGTTGCAGCAGGTCTCAGTGATATAGACGATCGCTTCTCTGTACGTATCATGAATTTGATCTATACCTATATCGGATTCTTTATCACCGCTGCCTCAGTGAGCCTGCTCTTTCCTTACCCTATTCTGTTTGCCTTAGGTTTGATTGTTTCTTGTATCGGTTGGATTTTATTGGGTTCTTTGGGACGTCGCTATGCCACCATTTCTTATGGCTGTCTGGTGGTTTCTGTGTATTCCATGCTTGGGGTGCATTTATTTGATCAATGGTATATCCAGCCAAGTCTATTGGTGGTTGGTGCAATTTGGTATGGGGTTATTTCAACCATCAGTTTTTTACTGTTCCCAGTACGGCAAGTTCAAGACAAGCTGTCTCAATGTTTTTCATCATTAGGTAATTTTCTATTTTCCAAATCCAATTTGTTTGATGTCGATATGACACCAACCAGCTATCAAGACAGTATGATTAGTTTGTCTATGGAAAATGGGCAGCTCATCAGCATTTTTAATGATATGCGTACCGCCTTGTTGACGCGTTTAAAGGGTGACCGAGGACAACGTGATACACGTCGTAGTTTACAATATTACTTTGTTGCACAAGATATTCATGAACGGGCCGATTCAGCACATATTGATTATCAAAAGCTGGCCAAAATGTTTGAACATAGTGATGTATTATTTCGTTTTCAACGTATTTTAGCGCTGCAAGGCAAAGCCTGTAAGGATCTAAGCGATAGTATCTTACACCGCACCACCTACCAGCATAATGTCCGTTTTGAGCATGCTTTTAAAAACCTCAGATACTCGCTGGATAAACTCAAAAAAGAAGAAAATTATGACTTAATTTGGATCAACTCATTGTTTGCACTTTATCAAAACTTAAAGTCGATTGATGCCCAATTACAAAATCTCGAAACTGAACGGCATATAAAATACGATCAAAGTAAAAATTTCGAAAACCAACTTAAAGATGATGACCTCAAAGGTTGGGATGATATTGTCATTCGAATCAAACAAAATTTAACTCCCGAGTCTGTACTTTTTAGACATGCAATTCGTGTTTCGATTGTTTTGTTTATTGGCTATGTTTTTGTGCAACTCACCAATATTGAATATGGTTACTGGATTCTATTAACCGCACTGTTTGTCAGCCAACCGAACTTTAATGCGACCAAACGACGTTTAAGATTACGGATTATTGGAACATTAGGCGGCATTATTTTAGGCTATGCAATTTTGTATTTTGTGCCCTCTATTGAAGGACAACTCTTATTACTCGTACTCAGTGGTGTATTGTTTTTTGATTTACGCAGTAAACAATATGCCCAAGCCACTGCCTTTATTACCATCATGGCGCTGATCAATTTTAACTTGGATGGGCTTGGCTATGAGGCAGCGCTACCTCGTATGATTGATACAGTGATTGGCTGTGCCCTCGCCTGGTTCGGTGTCAGCTTTATTTTCCCTGACTGGAAGTTCCGTCGTTTACCCCGCACCATTCAACGCTCACTGGAAGCTCAATGCAATTATTTGGCAAATGTAGTCGCTCAATATCATCAGGGACGCAATAATAGTTTAGAGTATCGAATTGTTCGCCGTGCTGCACATAATCGGGATGCAGATGTTGCCTCACTGATTTCAACCCTTGCCACTGAACCAGATTTTGACCCAAGTCAAAAAAGCTTAGCTTTTGAGTTCTTATGTCTAAATCATACCTTTCTTAGCTATATCGCAGCACTCGGCGCACATCGTGAGCAAGTGAAAGACCAACAGGTGCTTAATTTATTGGATCAAGCTTTAGATGATATCTCTGGGGCTTTATTACGGGATGAAATGCCTGATTTAACCGCGCACAATATGTTGAAAGCCATTCGTACCCGTTTAAGCCAATCCGAGTCAGAAGACTCTAAATCACTCATTATTCTTCAACAATTGTCATTAATGTTCAGTATTTTAAAGCAACTAAGTAGCTTGAAACAGAATTTAAGCCATGAACGAGATGATCAATCTACTGAATTGGCTTCTTTATAAATCTGCATCAAAATTGCATCGTTATTTGGTACAATAGGTGCACTAAATCTTGAGATTTAGTGCTAAACTCTGACTAGATTTACATACATTACTGACACTATGACTGCCAAGAATATTTACGCTTATACCTTACAACCTGTTCCGTACGAAGTTTCGGAAGCCGAACAACGCGGCGCTCAACTTGCAATTTGGCGTAGTACCAATAAAATTGGGATTAAAGCTTGGGCAATCATGGGTGTAGCAGTGGTACTCTCATTACTTGGCATCGCTTTAATTAAAAACTATTCAACCATTATTTTTTGGGTGGTTCTTGCTGCAGTTGCCATCTATCTTTTGGTTCGCAAGTTCGGTCTTGAATGGTATGTAAAACGCAAGATGAATGAATTTCCAGTTCAGGAAATCAAAGGTGTAAAATTAGGGGTGCAGCCAAGTGGTATTGTGATGCGTCAACAAATGGGTGTACAAGAAGGTGTTGGAACCGTGGCTTGGAAAGACATTTATGAATGGTACAACACCCCTGAATTCTTACTGGTAAACTTTAAAGTAAAAGGCCAACAAGGCGCATATATTCTACCTAAACGTATGGATAGCAAGAATTTCCCCTTTGAAACACTGCGTAAACATTTAAAAGAAGTTGTTGGTGAACCCAAGACACTTTAATTTAAAATTTTAAAAGGCCTCCATTTTTGGAGGTTTTTTTGTACTTCGCTATTTTAATAAAAATGATAATGAGAATAAATATTATCTGCAAAATTCATTATCTCTCCGATTTATTCAGCTATAATTTGCTATCAAAAATATTCTGCCCTTTGCATTGCCATGTTTAAAAAGACTTTTTTTCAAATTCACTGGTTTCTAGGGATTACAGCTGGTTTAATTCTCTCAATTATGGGAGTGACTGGTGCAATCTATTCTTATGAACAACCTATTCAAAGATGGTTAAACCCAGACAGCTACACGGTAAAAGTTGAAAATCAGGCAAAACTCACGCCTGCTGAAATTTATCAACATTTCCAAACCCAAAACCCTGAAATGAAGATCAACAGTATTACTGTCGCAAAAGCCGCTGAAGAAGCTTCAAACATTAATATTGTCAAAGAAGGTGCTCGTAGAGGTTATACCATGATGGTAAACCCTTACACGGCCGAAGTTCTTCCAGAAGTGAAAGGCAAAGATTTTTTTCAATTTATACAGCAACTGCATCGTAACTTAACTGTCGGTGAAGTCGGTAAACAAATTACTGGTGCCAGTACCTTGATGTTAATTTTCTTTGTACTCAGTGGCCTCTATTTACGCTGGCCGAAAAAGCATTCTTTTAAACAATGGTTTGCCATTAAGCCTAAACTCAAAGGTCGTAATTTCCTTTGGGATCTACATGCTGTAGTCGGCACATGGGTGGTGATCTTTTATTTACTTTTAGCATGTACTGGGCTGTATTGGTCGTATGACTGGTGGCGCAATGGTATGTTTAAAGTAATGGGGGTTGAACGACCTCAGCCTGAAATGCAAGCGGCACGCGGTGGAGAAGGTCAAGGACGTCAAGGGGCTTCTGGCAATCCTCAACAACAACCACAACAACGTGGCGAAAAGCAAAATCCAACGACAGATCATCAACAACCAGACCGTGAAAATAAGCATGAGAATAAAGAAGGCTTAAAACCAGAACAAATTCAACATGTACTTACTCAAACATGGAATGGGTTTAATGCTCAAATTAATCGTGACTATTCGACACTGACTGTTTCGATCCCTAAAAAGCCAGATGGTAAAGTTGAACTCACTTTTGTTGATGCTATTCCACAACATGAGCGTGCACGAAATAAAGCAACCTATAACTATCAAACTGCACAAATTGAAAAATTAGACTTATACGAAAGCAAACCACTCAATGAAAAAATCATGGGAAGTATGCTCCCTGTACACCGTGGTAGTTTCTTTGGCCCAGTTTTTCAATTCATCGCAATGCTTGCGGCATTGGCAATGCCATTATTTTTTGTTACTGGATGGATGCTATATTTAAAACGTCGTAAGCAAAAGCGACTTACGCTTGCTGCAAAACAAGCGGGTTCAGCAATTCAAATTGATCCAAATGCAACACCTTGGTTAATTGCTTATGCCTCTCAAACAGGAATGTCTGAGCAATTGGCATGGCGCACCTCAACCAGTCTACAAGAAGCCCATCAGCCAACAACGGTAAAAGCTGTACAACAACTCTCTGAAGATGACCTCAAGCAAGCCAAACAGATTCTCTTGATTGCAAGTACCTATGGTACAGGTGAAGCACCTGACTTAGCCTCGCACTTTGAGAAAAAGCTTATGGCTACATCATTGGATCTTTCGCATTTAAAATATGCGGTTTTAGCATTGGGTTCACAAGACTATCCTGAGACCTATTGTAGCTTTGGGCATCGCATAGATGCATGGTTAAAACATTCTGGTGCGCAACAATTGTTTGCTACGCTTGAAGTCAACAATGGCAATAATGCAGATATCCAACATTGGAATGATGCTTTAGCAAAAGCCACAAAACTCGATCTACAAACAATGTCTATTGATAAAGTTTTTGATCAATGGCGTCTAACAAAACGAGAATTACTCAATCCAAACAGCTTAGGCGCACCCGCATTTAATCTTGAATTACAAGCCAGTTATGATACAGCTTGGCAAGCAGGTGATATTGCTGAAATTCAAACGGGAAATAGCCCAGAACGTATTCAATTGTTCTTGGATAAATATCAAGTTCATGCAGAAACAAAAGTGGATTCACTCGAACAAAGTATTCAAGAAGCGCTTTGGAATCGCGATTTAACTGTTGCTGTTGAACCTTTTGCTAATATGGAACATTTACTTGAGCAACTCCCTACACTACCGACTCGTGAGTATTCGATTGCCAGTATTCCAAGTCAGCAAGTGTTGCGTTTGGTGGTTCGTCAGCAACAAAATCCTCAAGGTGAGCTTGGTCTCGGTTCTGGTTGGCTGACAGAACATGTGCAATTGCGTGATAAAATTGCGTTAAGAATTCGTAATAATGAATCTTTCCATTTAATTACCGATAACCGTCCGATTATCTGCATC
Organism: Acinetobacter sp. RIT698; assembly: GCF_009668065.1. NCBI lineage: Bacteria > Pseudomonadati > Pseudomonadota > Gammaproteobacteria > Moraxellales > Moraxellaceae > Acinetobacter > Acinetobacter sp. RIT698. Next base: position 25,549 of record NZ_WJYH01000007.1, on the reverse strand, counting down.
GGAAATGGTACCGGGATTGCGGGATTAATGAGTTTGATTCATGCCCGTGTTCGTATGGACTATACTGAAAACTGGTTGATTTTTGGTGAACGCCAACAAGCAAACGATTATTTCTTTAAAGATACAATTCAAGCTTGGCAAAATACAGCGATGCTCAAACGTATTGATTTAGCCTTCTCTCGTGATCAAGCTGAAAAAATTTATGTACATCATAAACTGCGTGATCAAGCGGAAGAACTGAAAAAATGGGTAGCCAATGATGCGGTGATCTATGTCTGTGGCAGTATCAATGGTATGGCAACTGATGTTGATCTCGCTTTAATTGATATCCTTGGAGAAGACACAGTTGAACAATTACGTTTAGATGGTCGTTATCGTCGTGACGTTTATTAGGGTCTATTGAATAAATTTACCCGCCAAAACCGAGCTCGATTGCTCGGTTTTTTTTGATTCATATATAATAAATACACAGATTTCGTTTAGAATTAGACTAATTTTTAATGATTTGTTTTCACCCATGTATAACAATAAACTCTTCCGCATTGTCTTTTTTTTGCTGGGATTTGTCTTATTCCTCGATGGATTTATTTTAATTTTATATAAAAAAATCCACTTAGGAACAATACTCCCTTTGCTGATTGGCTTAGCCTTTATCACTACAGTGCTATGGAGCCAACACATTCAGCAGTATTTAGCACAACACTTAAAGTTAAAGAAAATCTGGCGCTTAGGATGGATTCTATTTACACTTTGGTCAGTCAGCTTAATCGGCTTCTTTGGTTATATCCACTTAAAATCCCAACAAAATACAGCAGAAAACAATCTACAAGCAATTATTGTTTTAGGCAGTGGCATTACTCAAGGAAAAGCCTCACCGACCCTCGCAAAACGTTTAGATCAAGCCGGTGAAATTGCAAAACAACAATCACAAGCTTTGATCATTGTCAGTGGTGGTTTAGATTTTGGTGAAGAAAAACCTGAAGCGGAAATTATGTCGCAATATTTACAAGAGCATATGCAAATCCAAGCCAGTAGAGTCCTACAAGAAAATAAAAGTACCAGTACTGACTTAAATCTAAAAAATAGCCAAGCGATTTTAAAAGCGCATGGTTTAACTTTAGACTCTAAAATTGCGATTGTGACCAGTGATTTTCACACCTTACGTGCCGCAGCAATCGCCAGAAAGCAAGGCTATCATAACTTCATTACTGTAGGTGCTGAAACTCCACTCACGACACGCTATAACGCATGGTTAAGAGAGTATTTTGCCTATATCAGCGGTTGGGTGCTCGGTGAATATTAAGACGTAGAACGCCATATGATTGTTTATACAGCGTTACTGATGTAAGCGAATTTTCCGTGGTAACGGTAAGCGTTTATTGTTTTGAAATAACTCAGGTTGAGTCGTATACATCTGATATAAATAATTTTTGATATCGAGTAAAAATTTATTTGTCGAAACTAAAATATTCCGCCCTTCAGGGGTTAAATTTATAGAAATTGCGGTATTATTTTGTTTGATAAAAGGAATCATCTGTTCAATAAAAACAATGAGTTCAACTTCTTGAACTGCGTAACGGCTCCAGTTATCTTTAATCAGAAGTTGTGCCAAATTTTTACTTTGCCAAACAGCTAAAGACTGTTGCCCTGTCGGTGATGCGCACAAAGCCCAGCCATCATCATACAGAACAAAAACCTTAGTTTGCGAAACAATCATTTCGACAAAATGTTTGTATTGGTCTAGGGTTTGAACTGAGTTTTTTTGAGTTGAAGACGCAGCTTTACGTTGATATGGATTTCTCATAGAAAATTTATTTTTAAAATACTTATGCTTATATATTATACAGAAGTTCTAAACAAATAACTAGATTGGAAAATTTGGTGGGCGCTGACGGGATCGAACCGCCGACATTCTGCTTGTAAGGCAGACGCTCTACCAACTGAGCTAAGCGCCCTGAGTGTGGATAAACAAAGTTGTTTACTCTGTTTGAACCTATAAGAAAATCGATGATTTAATCTTAAGTTCTATCCTAAAGATGGGGAGTAAGCGATATGAAGTCTATAATGTTTGATCTCTAAAAATCAAAAAACTTCAAATTCTTACAATTCCAAATATCTTGATCTCAGGAAATAAGATAAATGGCGCAGCGGACGGGACTCGAACCCGCGACCCTCGGCGTGACAGGCCGATATTCTAACCAACTGAACTACCGCTGCGTTGTATATGGTGGGCGCTGACGGGATCGAACCGCCGACATTCTGCTTGTAAGGCAGACGCTCTACCAACTGAGCTAAGCGCCCTGAGTGAGGATCATCACAATATTACTTTATCAGAACATAAAAGAAAACAATATTCCCTTTCAAATTCTTATACATCCAAATATCTTGATCTCAGGAAATAAGATAAATGGCGCAGCGGACGGGACTCGAACCCGCGACCCTCGGCGTGACAGGCCGATATTCTAACCAACTGAACTACCGCTGCATTGTATATGGTGGGCGCTGACGGGATCGAACCGCCGACATTCTGCTTGTAAGGCAGACGCTCTACCAACTGAGCTAAGCGCCCTAAACTAGAATAAATAAAAAACTATTTAGACTCTAATTCAGTATTACATGTCACTGCAAAATCATTCTAAAGTGGCGCAGCGGACGGGACTCGAACCCGCGACCCTCGGCGTGACAGGCCGATATTCTAACCAACTGAACTACCGCTGCACTTTAACAAATGAATTGCTATACATACGATGATTGAATTTAAGTGGCGCAGCGGACGGGACTCGAACCCGCGACCCTCGGCGTGACAGGCCGATATTCTAACCAACTGAACTACCGCTGCACTAAAAATTCAACGTTAAAGCTTGGTGGGCGCTGACGGGATCGAACCGCCGACATTCTGCTTGTAAGGCAGACGCTCTACCAACTGAGCTAAGCGCCCTAACGACTTCATCGTTTGTGAGGTGCATTATAGAGAATCTTTACTGAGTGTCAAACGCTTTTCTCGATGTTTTACCTATTTTAGGTTTGAGTGATTAAAAAATAGATCATTTTAGTTTAAATTGGTGTTTTTTGTTTATTATTTATCTATTTATAAGGTTTTAAAACCTGTATTTTAATTAAATTGAGTTGATCATTTAATCAATATTTTAACCCTATTATCTATTTGCTCTAAACTTAATAAAATATTCAGTACTGAATGATCAAGAATATCAAATAAAGACTATTCGGATTTATCCATTTCATTCAGATTTTTTACAATAGGTTTTGGTTCAGGGCGCAACCAAAGCCAGATAGCCACAATCAACATGGTCACATCGGTAAAAATTTTCACAGCCAGTGGCGCATTGGTGAATAACATGATCACCCCACTGATCAACATCATAATACTGGCGATCCACTTTGCTTTACGTGGCACAGTCCCATTTTCACGCCAAGCACGAAGCGTTGCACCATATTTTGGATGATTGAGTAACCAAGCATCAACCTGTGGCCAACCTTTTGATGCCGCCCAAGCGGCCAAGATGAGGAAAACTGTCGTTGGCATTCCCGGTAATATTGCCCCAATAAACCCGAGTACAATAAAAACAATCACCAATGTTCGCCAAAACAAAACTTTCATAGATTAACTCAATCTGCCCATTCGACTAGTATACCGCCCAAATGATTTTGCCAGTATATTTTAAATCAATTGAAATCATTGTATTTTAAAATCACGGTGTTCATCATTTCCAATACAGTCAAATTGAGCTTGCATGTTTATCCACTTATTTGCTTGAATCTCAACACGCTAAAGACCTTTTCTTAAAAATAAACTGAGTGAGTCTTCAGTTTAGGACAGCATACAATGACAGACTACTTTGAACCTTGGTTAAAGTACAAACATCCTATTGTTCGTCAATTGGCTTTTTGCATTGCCAGTCCCAATATTATTCAACATCTGCCTGATGAATTAGAAATTAAAAATCGTTTTGAAGTACACACCACGGCGTTTTGGCAACAACAATATATAGATTTTCAAACGCGCTTAGATCAACTTGATCATGACCCCACCCCACTCATTGAGTTTGTACAACGGCTTAAAAGCACACGTTTAGGCTTACGCTTTGAGTATTTATTTTGGTTCTGGTTACAAGATCAAGCCAATCAACACTATCAACTGATTCAGCATAGTATCCAAATCATTGAAGCAAAGAATACATTAGGCGAAATTGATTTCCTTGTTCGTAATCATGCCACAAAACAGATTGAGCATTGGGAAGTTGCTTTAAAGTACTATTTAGGCGAATCAAACTTACACTTAAAGCATTGGTATGGTCTAAATCGTAGCGACACCCTTTTACGAAAACTGAATCATTTCTCAGAAAAACAATTTCAATTTACCCAGGCTTTAGATCTTAAAATTGAAAAGAAACTGGCTGTGATGAAAGGACAGCTTTATCTGCCTCACAATAAAGACGGTGTTGCATCCCCCTCATGGATCAATACGCAACGTCGATTGGGGCAATGGGGACATCACATTGCACAAGATTTTTACCGCCTACAACGGCATGAATGGATTTGTCCAGATCTAAAGCAAAGTTCAGCTACTGCCCAATTTTGGTGTAATGGTTTATACCATGATACCCATAGCCTGCAATTTTATATGTACCGCCAAGCCCCTCTGGCGCTTTTCTTTGACATAAATGCTTAATTATTCACGTTTCTTATACACGGTTTAACCAATCCACTCATAAAAACATAACGATATATTGACCCGATGCTCGTATACTAAAATTCTAATTAACGCGTGAAACACGGAGATAGTAATGAAAAAAATTTTAGCAGTTTCAATGTTATTCGCTTTTGTTTTAGCTGGTTGCAACACATTTAAAGGTGTTGGTAAGGATGTATCTAAAGCGGGGGATGCTGTTACGAATTCTGCAGAAAAAGTTGAAAATAAATTGTAAGACTCAACTTCATTCTACAACATGAGCCTTATCTCAATAGATAAGGCTTTTTTAATGCCAATTTAAATAGTTTTATCCTTTCTCAAGCTTTAAGGTTTTCATTCGGTTTTATCTTCCTCTATTATATTGTTCAATTTACTTACTTGATCAATGTCCATGAATCATTCGGATACCTTAGAACTGAGTTTACAACTTCTTCGTCAGCCTTCCGTGACACCTATAGACCATACCTGCCAAACTATCATGGCAGATCGTCTGTCTGCTATTGGCTTTAATATTGAAAATATGCGTTTTGAAGATGTTGATAATCTTTGGGCAAGACGCGGAACGGCATCTCCAGTTTTCTGTTTTGCAGGTCATACCGATGTTGTGCCTACAGGTCATCTAGATGCATGGGAGTCTGATCCATTCCTACCTGAAATTCGTGATGGCAAACTCTATGGTCGTGGCAGTGCTGATATGAAAACAGCATTGGCTGCAATGGTGGTTGCATCTGAACGTTTTGTAAAGAATCATCCCAACCATAAAGGTTCTATTGCTTTTTTAATCACCTCTGATGAAGAAGGCCCTTCTATCAATGGTACGGTTAAAGTTGTCGAAACCTTAGAAGCACGTAATGAAAAAATGACATGGTGCCTTGTCGGTGAGCCTTCAAGTACAGATACGCTGGGCGATATCGTAAAAAATGGCCGTCGTGGTTCATTAAATGCAGTGTTAACGGTAAAAGGGAAACAAGGCCATGTTGCCTACCCACATTTAGCCATCAACCCCATTCATACCGCGTCAAAAGCCTTAGCTGAACTATGTGATACGGTGTGGGACAATGGCAATGAATACTTCCCCGCAACTTCATTCCAAGTTTCCAATATTCAAGCAGGTACAGGCGCAACCAATGTTGTACCCGGCACGATGACCGTTACCTTTAACTTCCGTTACTCAACTGAAGTGACTGCAGATCAACTCAAATTACGTGTTCTTGAGATTTTAGATCGCCATCATGTTGATTATGATATTGAGTGGACGTTATCAGGTTTGCCATTCTTAACCCCAGTCGGTGAATTGGTCAATGCTGCACGAACTGCAATTAAAAATGTGACAGGGACAGAGACCGAACTTTCAACCAGTGGTGGGACTTCTGATGGTCGTTTTATAGCACCGACAGGCGCTCAAGTGCTTGAGTTAGGTGTTTTGAATGCAACGATTCATCAAATTAATGAGCATGTGAATATTGCTGAATTAGAGCCTTTGGCTGAAATCTACGAACAAATCTTAGTCGAATTACTCGCTTAAGCTGAGCGATTCTCACTAAGTAAAAAAGGACGCAAATGCGTCCTTTTTTACAGATAAGCTTTGAAAGCATTGCAGATCAAGCCTTCTTTATCCCAATCTGTAACTGGATTTGATCCAAATCCGGCACATGATAAGTCTTATCGCCAATTTTCACATATTGTAAAATCGTCTTATCTTTGATGCTATCCTCTGCGTCGACCACTTCTGAAATCCGGAGCCGTATCGAGCTTGGCATTTCATTGCACATCAAGGCAAAACGCTCGTCTGCATCTTCCCCTTCAATGATCAGTGCGACACCCAGGGTCTTTTTAGGATCACTGACACTAAATGTCGGTAACTTCTTTTCATGCCATTCCACGACATTGACATAGGTTGGACTATTCTGAGCAGAAAGCACCACATTTTGGGGTAATAACATTGGTGCTTTATCATAACAATCAATAATATATGCATCAATAAACCCAGTAGACACCGTAATTAAATGCTGTAATTCCCGTGTGCTAATTTTATCAATTGCAGACTTTTCGATATTCTTTGTCATGAGCGTTCCTATTTAACCGTCAACAAAGCTTCAATATTTTCCAATAAATCAGCTTCTTGGAATGGTTTACCCATATAATTTGTCACACCTAAGCTAAATGCCCGTTCACGATGTTTTTCACCTGTTCGTGACGTAATCATGATGATTGGCAAATCGCGGTGAATTTCATGATGGCGAACCAAGTTGGTGACTTCAAAACCATCCATTCGAGGCATTTCAATATCCAGCAACATCAAGTCTGGTTTGACATTTTCAAGTTGCTCAATCGCATCCACACCATCTTTCGCAGTAATCACATCGAAACCTTGGCGTTCAAGCAAACGTGAAGTGACCTTACGAACGGTAACTGAGTCATCCACGATCATAATCAAACGGCGTTGATCACGATGACGTTGTTTATCATGTTGAAGATGTTCAGCGCCACCTCGGGTAGATGCTTGAACTTGTCGTGCAATATTTTGTCCATCCAAAATCAAACACACCTGACCATCACCCAGAATGGTTGCACCCGCAATCGCATTGATGGTAGCAAACTGCTTACCAATCGGTTTAACCACAATTTGTGAACGTGAACCAATTAACTGATCAACCAGAATGGCAATGGATTGCCCCAAGCTTCCCTTGATCAACAACACTGGTAATGAATGTGCAAGTCCATGTAACCGTGGAGTGACTTGATTCGAGGTAAACTCACCTAAATAACGTAGCTTATAGCTTTGGAAATCGATATCAAAATAGTCATTTTGAGTTTCAAAATATTCTTCCAAAGCGGCTGGTGAAATTCGAACAATACGATCAATTTGAGATAATGGGACTGCAAATTGCTGATCACCGACTTTCACCATCAAGGCATCGCTGACCGCAACTGTTGTAGGTACGGTAATCGTAAAGGTTGAACCATGCCCCAACTCAGAACTGACACTCACTTGTCCACCAAGTGATTTAATTTCACTTTGCACAACATCCAAGCCAACACCACGACCAGAGATTTGTGTCACTTGCTGTGCTGTACTAAAACCTGGATGGAAAATAAACTGTAGGATTTCCTCAGGCTCTAACTGCTGATCAGTTTTGATTAAGCCTTTTTCGATTGCTTTATCACGAATAACTTTTGGATCAATTCCTTTACCATCATCTTTAAACGATACAAGCACATCTGTACCTTGACGACTAATATTCAAATCAATTCGACCTGTCAACGCTTTGCCCGACTTCTGACGCTGTTCCGCATCTTCAATCCCGTGGTCAATCGCATTACGCAACATATGCTCTAACGGTGAAACTAATTTTTCCAGAATATTACGATCCAACTCCCCTTCAGTATTATTGACTAAAAGCTCAGTGGGTTTATTCACGGTTGAAGAGGTCTGACGAACCAAACGCTGTAATCGAGGCAACAATCTTGAGAATGGTACCAGACGAGTACGCATCAAGCTTTCCTGAATTTCAGCTTGAATACGAGATTGCTGAAGCAATAAACCTTCAGTATCACGAATCTTTTCAGCCAACGTGGTCTTAAAATCAACCAAGTCAGATGCAGATTCAGCCAACGATTTTGATAACTGGTTTAGAGATGAATATTGGTCCATTTCTAAAGGGTCAAAATCTGCATAGCGAGCGCTTAAATCACCATGTTTTGCAATAATTTGGCTTTCTAACTCACCTTCCATACGGCGTAGCTGATCAGCCAAACGTTGAATAGCCAACTCCATATCAGTCAAGGTATTCCCTAACTGCCCCAAATCCATCTCAATACGTGAACGGTTGATCGCGTTTTCACCAGAAAGGTCAATCATTTTTTCAACCAAATCCGCAGAGATACGAATCATCTCATTGTTGGATTCAGTTTTTTGTGAAAGATCCCATTCACCCAGCATTGACGGTGGCTCAGTACCATCCCCCTGAACAAACTCACTGATTGATTGCTCAAAGATTAAATTTGTTCGAGATAATTTTTCTGGAAGCTGTGCAGAAACATCAACATATTCAATGCCATGTAAACTCGACTTTAAGCCTTCAAAGTTATCGTAGTGATGTTTAAAGATTGCTGCATCTAGCCAATGAAAGGTTTTTTCCAGTAAACCATCATAAACATTCGAGTTAAAATTATGTAAACCAAATTGCTCAAATGCATTTTCTAATTCATATGCAATATCAGCAACTTCTTCCAATTTCACCATTTTTGCACCGCCTTTTAAGCTGTGTGCAATACGTTGTAATTGGAGTAGGAAGCTACGGTTGCTACGCTGATCAAACCATTGAGATAAAATGCTTAAACCATCATCAATCAGCTCTCTTGCTTCTTCGATAAAGGTTTCTCGGGCAACAACTTCAACAGGATCTAAACCTGCATCTTGATTTGCATCTATAAACAATTGAGTAGCATCAATTGCAGGTTGTTGATCTTGATCCGAGGGTTCAGTTTCAAGCAATTCTGGAGTTTGATCAATCGCTAAAACGATATCGTCTTCAACATATGCGACTTCATGTAAATCTGCTGAATCATGGCTAAATTGTGGTTCAACCACTGTTGGCGCTTGAACAGTTTCAATCGGATCTTGCTGATCGATATTGTGTAAAACATTGAGAATATGAGTTGCAGGATAATCAATTGTTTTTTCACGAATCATTTGAATGCGATCTGCCACATCATCTTGAATTAAACGAATTGCTTGAATAATGTGTGGTTCTGCTTTGAGTTGACCTTTAATCACGCGTTCATAAATGGTTTCTAACTCATGCGCAATCAAACCAATATGGGTCGCTTGCACCATATTTGCACCACCTTTTAAGGTATGCAAATAACGCATCAAATTGTTTAGTGCTGTTGTGTCATCAGGATGAATTGACCAAGTATTTAAGTCATGGTCCATCCCAACCAACAACTCGTCAGCCTCTTCAATAAAAATGTCGAGGACATCAGCATCAAATTCACGTTGACTATGTTCTGATTCAATATTCTGTTTATCCAGATTAATTTGCGTCAGTACATAGTTCCCTACTGATTCAACAGGGTTCGCTGCAATTGAGACTGTATCTGGCTGCTGTTCAGTGTCTAGCGCAGTCCTTGTTTCAACACTTTGACCATCAACACCTGTGTCTATTTCTTGGTGTAAATAGTCATGTAACTCAGCCAAAATCGCTTGTGTTGATTCATTTAGGCTGACTCTTTGTCCTGATGCCAAAGTATCGAATAAATGAATAAATTCTTGATGAGCCTTAGAAAACATTTCAAAAGCATAATCAGTATTTAATAAGTCAGGCTTGCGAATAACTTGTTCATAACCATCTTTTAAAGCGAGACTAAAATCATGAATGCCTTGTGCAGCACGATTATTGGTATGATCTATCAACATCTGCGCTTGTTGAGCCAGTTGTTGGAAATATGCTGGATATTCAACTTGGGCGCGTTTATCAAACTCAAACTCGGCATCAAGTAATAGATCGATCTCAAGATCAACCAATTGTGTGACTAAACCCGTTTGTGAATGTTGATATTGATGTTGGAAATCGTAGCGCTCCCAAGCATCATTAAATTTTTGATAAATGGTTTGTAGCTCAACAGCTTGATTACCTTTCAGCTTTAAAACATAGAGATAATCACTGACAAATTCAGCATAGTAAGTCAGTAGCGCATTTTCATTTTTTGAGGACTCGGTATCTTCTTGAACCAATACTTTAAATAAATGCTCGACCTTACCACTTGCTTCAAAGACCTCATTGACATGCGCCATTGAAGAACTGCCACGCAAAGTATGCAAGGCACGAATCAAGCGATTATATTGATCAGGCGTATGTTCTTCTAAGTGCAAAAAGTCTTTAATTGCCGCCAGATGCTCCTCTGACTCTTCAACAAAGATTTCCAAGGTTTCAGAGGTTAAACTATCATCTGCAACAGTCGATTCAACTGCCACTTCTTCTTCAGTCGTATCTGTAGAGCCATCTGCAACGAGATCAACCACATGCGGAGTGGTCACTGAGGTTACTTCTGCTGTTGTATTATCTTCACCAATCTCCAAACCAGTAATGACATTTTCATTATCCAGTGTATTTGATAATGCCAATAACTCATCTAAAGCAGGTTCTAAGCTTTGTTTCTGTTGTAGCTGTTGCCCCAAATACACCAAAGGTGCTAAATCTAAATGATGCGGTTTTCGATTTAAAAACTCTGAGTAGAGTTTGAATTTATAAATATTAAATACTGCGCTTACATAGTGTTGAATCTCGGAAGTAAGTTCCAGATTTTTCGTAATAATACGATTTAATGTATCTTCAACAGTCCAAGCAAGTTCACCAGAACGTTTAGCCCCCACCATACGCCCAGACCCCTTAAGCGTATGAAAATAACGGCGAATATTGACCAATTCGGTATCTTTAAACTCTTCGAGTTGCCATCGATCAAGAGAGGTTTGTAGCTGTTCAAAAATTTCTTCAAGTTCTTCTACAAAAATTTCTAAAATTTCCTCATCCTGACCAAGATACGCATCTTCAGGTAAAGTAACGTGTTCCACTAAATGTTTTAATATTTCTTTCATAGCTCAGGCTTCTATGTTAGTTCCCGTCTTTGGGACTAAAACCTTTCAAAATACAGTCAAGCTGAATGGCTTTAGAAGGCGTTCCATTCTGTGCAATAGCCACTTGTTACAGTCGATATTGCACATATATAAAGTATCAATCGTTTTAGTCAGGCAGTTTAAAGTCTGAAACTGATTGACGTAATGAATCCGCCATACTTGCCAATTCAGAAACCGAACGGGCTGTATCAAATGTTGCACCAGTGGTTTGTGAGGTAATTTCTTGTACGACATTCATCGTATTTGCAATATGACCTGCTGAAGCAGACTGCAATTTCGCTGACTCAGAAATACTTTCAATCAAACCAGCCAAGTTACTTGATACTGTTTGAATCTCACCCAAGGCAACACCCGCATCTTTTGCAAGGTTCGCACCACGCACAACTTCCGAGGTGGTTTGTTCCATTGAAATTACGGCTTCATTGGTATCGGTCTGAATGGTTTTAACCAGTGTTTCAATCTGCTTGGTTGCAGATGCTGAACGTTCAGCAAGACGCTGTACCTCGTCCGCAACCACGGCGAAACCACGACCCGCTTCACCTGCCATAGATGCCTGAATTGCTGCGTTTAATGCCAAGATGTTGGTTTGGTCGGCAATATCATTAATCAGCGATACGATGTTACCAATCTCTTGAGAAGACTCACCCAAACGTTTAATACGCTTAGAAGTTTCTTGAATCTGCTCACGAATCGTATCCATCCCCTCGATTGAACGGTTTACCACATCTGCACCATTTGATGCAATTTGTACAGAACGCTGTGCTACCTCTGCTGATTCAGCAGCATTTGCAGATACGTGGTCAATCGACTGTGCAATTTCATTAATCGCTGTTGATGCCCCTGCAATCTCTTGCGCCTGATGCTCAGAAGCTTCAGCCAACTGGTTAGTAATCTGTTGCGTATTCTGCGTATATTGTGCAACTTCTTGAGAAGTGTCATTAATTCGAGATACCAGGTCACGTAATTGGTCAATCGCAAAGTTAATCGAGTCGGCAATTGCACCAGTAAAGTCTTCCGATACCGTAGCATACGAACTTAAATCACCATCTGCCAAATCGGCAATTTCATCAAGTAAACGTAAAATCGCATTCTGGTTACGGTCATACTCATCTTGTAAACGTGTTACACGAACTTTATCTGACTCACTACGTAAACCGAGTAGTTTAAATACAGCAAATAAGAATGCGCCAAGTGCAAGGAGTAAAATCAATGCAGGTAAAATCGTACCCACACCAGTATTTACCGAAAGTCGATCCAAACCTTTTAATAAATTATCCGATTGCGCAAAGATGTCTGACGATGCCTGACGTACTTTAAAAATCTGATCAGAGTTCTTTAGTACAGAAGTTGATGCCAATTGCACAATTTCATTGTAATCCGCTTTAATACTTTCTAAAGACTCACGTAGTTCAGGTTTATCAATACGTATTACACCTAAATCGGCACTACCATTGAGTTGCGCATTTAAATACGTACCAAATGTTTCGGTATCCGCATTAAAGTCATCTGCTGAAACACGGGTATTCTCTGAACCACTTAATACTGAACCAATAGAACGTAAAATACGTTCCGCAAGGAATACTTGGTTTTTTGCGATAACAACCTGAGTACTTGACATATTGTCACGTGCCATTTGGTCAACCATTGCATTATATTCAGCCTGCATGCCAGGGATCACATCCGCAACAGCGATATTGGTATCATATAATTGGTTAATGATCTTTTGATGTGTCGCAATCATGTCGATATCAGCAGAAACTTGTTTCCATGTTTTTTCAACGTCTTCCACTTGTTTTGAAGATGCATGAATATCTTTGACAACATCTAAGTTTTCTTTAAATTTCTTTTGTGATGCAACTAAAGCCTCTATTGATTTTGTCGAACCTGATCCAGTGGCTTCAGCTGCTTGACGAGATAAGGTCTGTGATAAAAGTTTTAATTCACCCAAGCTACGAGTTAAGTCGTTATTTCGAGGAACTGTATAGAATAGAACCAAAAGCAAAATAATCGCAACGATGATGCTGGCAATTGCCATTTGAATAAATGGCTTTGATTTGTCGCTTTCCCCAAACAACTTAGCAAATTCATCAATTTTTGATTTGGTTTTGGTTAATACGCCTGAACTACTTTTTTGAGCAGTATCCCCTGTATTTTTCTTCTTTAGTTTAAAGCCCATTCAGCTTCTCCCGATTCGCTTAACTCTCATTAGGCGTCAAAGCTAGTTTATAAATTTTTCTGATGCATTCATGTATTGAGGATCATTTAACAAACGACTAAACAAGAATATATTCCAAGCCTGATTATGCTGCTGAAAATATCCCTGACAATAGGTTTGAAGGTTTTCTTCTAATTGATTGTTTTTAGAAAAAAAACCTTTTTTATTAAAATGTTGAATCCCCAAAACCTGATCTACGATCAGACCAACATAGTGGTCATTATGACTAATACATAAGACTTTTTGAGTAGGTAAAAATTGGCTTCTTTGCCCCGTTAAATAAAAAGCCAAATCAGAAACTGACAATAACCGTCCGCGAATATTCGCTAAACCTCTCACCCATCCCTGAACATTGGGAACGGGTGTGTATTTTGGCGGATAAATAACTTCTGAAACCTCACCCAAAGGCGCAACAAAATATTGCCCCATCATTTCAAATGCAATGCCTGACCATCGGTTTACTTCATTTTCATTGTCAGCGTAATTTTTATTTCCTCGCTTAGACAATCGAAGTAATTCGATAAATCCATTTGCTGCCATACATTATCCTGCTTGTAGATGTTGCTTAATCGTACTGATCAGCTGATTCTCATCAATCGGTTTGGTTAAGTAGTCACAAGCCCCTTGACGTTTTCCCCAAACGCGGTCGGTTTCTTGATCTTTAGTACTTACAATCACAATTGGAATATGCTTGGTCGCTGCACCACGTGCGATCTGACGAGTCGCTTGGAAACCATTTACACCAGGCATAACAACATCCATTAACACAAGATCCGGCAATTCAGCTTGCGCGAGTGTAATACCATCTGCACCATTGGTTGCTTCAATCACTTCAAATCCATGCTTAGCTAGAATTTCTTTAAATCTAAACATTTCTGTTGGTGAATCATCAACTATTAAAATTTTTGTCATTATTTCCCCCAAATTAACCGTTCAGTTAAGCAGTCACATGATTGCGAATAGCATTTAATAGTTCATCTTTACTAAATGGTTTTGTTAAATATTCGTCCGAACCGACAACACGACCTTTTGCTTGATCAAATAAGCCATCTTTACTAGATAACATGATGACTGGAATATTTTGATAATTTTGGGAGTTTTTAATCAAAGCGCAGGTTTGGTAGCCATCTAGACGAGGCATCATGATATCGACAAAAACAATATCTGGATTTGCTTCAGCAATTTTAGATAAGGCTTCAAAACCGTCTACAGCAGTGACAACTTCACAACCTTCTCTTTGTAATAATGTTTCAGCAGTACGACGAATGGTTTTAGAATCATCGATCACCATGACTTTTAGATTTTGAAATTTATCGTCCATTTAATGCCCCTTTCCGTAAGCTTGGAATGAATTGTGCTGTACAGATTTATTTTTACAATTAATCATGTTTTTTTAACATATATTAACTCACTTTATCAATGAACATTTCTTGTCGGAAATCTCACTTCAAACAGTAAAACACAGTAAAGCTCACATAAAAAAAAATATTCTGCTTTTTTTTAGAAGTTAATTGTTTATTAAAATTTTGTAACCACATAAAATGACCAAAGATAGTTTCAAAATCATATAACTTACATTGATTTTTTGGGGATGGTAGACTTTAAATGGATAGAATAATCTATTACCAAAATATAGCGTCAAAAACAAAAAAAATATGCAATACCGCCCTTTCAGTCAGCTTACTCATCTGTACTTTATCGGTCTATGCCGATACGCCTCAGGCTAAAGCGGTATGGTATCGATATTATGATAAAAATGGGGTGGCCAATATCAGTACCTCGGTTACACCAGCACACATAAAAAATGGTTATGAAGCGCTGGATCGCAACATGCAAGTGATCAAACGTAATCATGCTTATAATGTCGAAAAAGATTTACAGCAATCGACGTCACGCGCATCTGAAGTGCGTAAATTAGAACAAGATGCGCGCTTAAAGCGTGCCTATGGCAACTCATCTGTCGCTGTTAACAAAAGAAATGAACTTCTAAGCAATATAAAACAACAAATAACACTACAAAACCAAACACTTAAACAGCTTCAAAGTGATCGTATTATACTTAAAAGACAAGAAATGGAGTACTACCGCAAAGGTAACTCTGTTCCTGTTACACTCAAAGACCGGATCAAATACAATTCTGAAAACATAGATAAAACAAAGAATTATATTGGAAGCCTACAAGACAACTACCGCAAGACACAAACCTACTATGATGATATTATTAATCGCCTTAAAAAACTTGAATAATCACTTTTTAATTCGAAACTTCTTGACCCTATTGTTGATAAAAACTTAACAAAACAATATAAATGATTTGAACAACCGATCACGATATCGGATAATTTCAAGTTAAAACCGAACTCTGATCGCATCGCCAATATAAGAATAGAAAGTTTTCAATTTAAACAATCATTAAAAATGTTCAGCTTATTTTTTTATCGTATTTTTTTATCGTATAATCATTCCTTTAAATCTAAAAATTTTAGGACAGTTTCCATGCGCGCGAGTCGCTTTTTATTTGCAACGTTAAGAGAAACCCCAAACGATGCTGAAGTCATTTCACATCAGCTCATGTTACGTGCTGGGATGATCCGTAAATTGGCTTCAGGTTTATACACTTGGTTGCCGATGGGTGTACGTGTGCTCAATAAAGTTGAAGCGATTGTTCGTGAGGAAATGAATCGTGCAGGTTCTTTGGAAACATTAATGCCCGTGACGCAGCCGGCTTCACTATGGGAAGAATCTGGTCGTTATGTACAATACGGCCCAGAACTGTTGCGTTTTAAAGACCGCCATAGCAATGACTTTGTTCTTGGTCCTACTCATGAAGAAGTCATTACGGATTTGGCTCGCAATGAATTAAAAAGTTATAAACAACTTCCAATGAATTTCTATCAAATTCAAACTAAGTTCCGTGATGAAATTCGTCCACGTTTCGGTGTGATGCGTTCGCGTGAATTTATTATGAAAGATGCTTATTCTTTTCATGTCGATCAAGCGTCATTACAAGAAACTTATGATGTTATGTACGACACGTATTGCCGAATTTTCACCCGCTTAGGTTTAAATTTTCGCCCTGTTCAAGCAGACACAGGATCGATTGGTGGTTCAGGTTCACATGAGTTTCACGTACTTGCATCAAGTGGTGAAGACGATATCGCTTTCTCAACACAATCTGACTATGCTGCCAATGTTGAAATGGCTGAAGCAGTATTGACTGGTGAACGCGCAGCACCCACCCAAGATCTAAAAATTGTAGACACACCAAATCAAAAAACCATTGCTGATGTTTCTGCATTTTTAAATACAGATCCAGCGCAATCAGTAAAAGCCTTACTTGTACAAGGTATTGCTGATGAAAAGGGTCATGTTCCTGTAATCGCGTTATTCCTACGTGGCGACCATGAGCTCAATGAAATTAAAGCTGAAAAGCATCCACTGATTGCAGCACCTTTAACATTTGCAACAGATGTTCAACTGAATGCTCTTGGTTTAACTGCGGGATTCTGCGGACCACAAGGACTGGTTGAGAAAGGCTTAACTGTGATTATTGACCGTGCAGCCTCTGTGCTTTCAGATTTTGTTGCGGGTGCCAATGAAGTAGATAAGCATGCCACTGGTATCAACTGGGACCGTGATGCAACATTTACCGAAGTTTTTGACTTACGTAATGTGGTTGAAGGTGACCCATCTCCAGATGGTCAAGGCACGATTTTAATTAAACGTGGTATTGAAGTTGGTCATATTTTCCAATTGGGCACCAAATACTCAGAAGCACTCGGTTGTAAAGTTTTGGGTGATGATGGCAAACCATTAGTAGTGACAATGGGCTGTTATGGAATTGGTGTAACCCGTGTAGTTGCTTCCGCGATCGAACAAAACTTTGATGAGAAAGGTATTATTTGGCCATCTGCAATTGCCCCTTTCGAAGTTGCAATTGTGCCAATGAATGCGCAAAAATCTCCACGTACGCTTGAAGCAGCTGAAGCGCTTTATACTGAATTACAAGCTGCAGGCTATGATGTATTACTGGATGATCGTAATGAGCGTCCTGGTGTTAAGTTCTCTGACTTGGAACTAACAGGTATTCCTCACCGTATTGTCATTGGTGAAAAAGGCTTAGATGCAGGTACTTTTGAATATAAAGGTCGTAGAGATGCCGAATCTGTAAATTTAAGCAAAGATGATTTAATGGCTAAATTGGTGAAGTAATTTTTCAACCGCATTAAAAAAGCTCTGAAATAAACTAAACCCTATAAGCACACAACTTATAGGGTTTTTTATGCTTTGGTATTTTATAGACCATCATTACAGACCATTAATTTTTACTTTTAAATCTGTAACTGATGTTCCGATTGCCCCAAAGTTCCCCATCGAGCCATTTTGCAGACCATTAAAAGTCCCTGTCGCACTTGCCCCACTCGTTCCCATAATCATCTGATTGATACCCAGATCAAACTTACTCGATTCACCTGTATTACCAAAGACAAAACCTGTTGGTTCAACGCCAGCATAGAAACCGTTTAATGAAAAACCATTGACCTTATCTGTTCCAGTTAATTGGAAGTTAAAATTTGCACCAATATCACTATCATCCGATAAAAGTGCAATAGCACAGCCTGATCCTGTACCACAAATCGATTGAATTGCACCACCAAAGGCAATCATACGCCCTTGAGGCGCATTGCCAAACTGTAAATTAATGGTGGGTTTGGATGCAGCAAAGTTGATATCAAAACCATCACTCAGTTTTAAAAATTTAATGACATCGGATTTTTCACTGGTACCTGTAAAAATAGATTGATATCCAGCAGGCCCTGAAGATGAACTCGCTCCAGCCAAGTAAAGCGCAAATGGTGAAACTTTAATCCCCGTAATATTGCTTCCGAAGCTCATTCCAATATTGGCAAAAGGTTTACCACTTGCTCCACCTGTAGCACCCCCATCGGTATCCATGACTATATTCATGGTTGGGGTGTTTGAAGCGCCTAGAAAAGTAATATCAACACTTTGGTCAGCAACCGTACCAGCACTTTTACCCGCAAGAACCAGCGATGCTTTATTTGCATCATTCACAGTTGAGCCTAATCCGTCACGATCAATAATTGAAATTTGATTGAGTTGAACTTTACTCAGATTTATACCAACATTTATCCCATCTTGCCCCGTTGTTTGGGAAAGACTTTGATCATCCATAGGTTCCATTGCCAGCGCAATTGGACTCAGTATCAATAATGATATACATCCTAGGTTTCTATTTTTTTTCATTATCCTAATCCTTAGGAAAATTTATATACTGCCTACCACATCACAGTCTAATCAGAAATTCTGTACGATAAAAGCACAAGCCGACCAATAACGAATTAATTCCGTGGAACAATGTTGAATTCACTGGTCAACCGGCCTCCTGTTAACGCAATTTCACCTAAGCGCGCACCTGATACTAAAGCACCATTTATAGATGGAGGATAGAAGTTTAAATCTCTCGCTCTAAATACACCGCCGACTGACTGTGTTGGATTAAATTGTAAACTTGCATTAAATCCAACCTGACCAGTCCCACTCGTTGAGTTTTTACTGAGCACAATAGCATTGTTAAAGCGAATATCACCCGTCAAGTTATCTAAACCGAGTATAGAACCATTGACAGGATCACTAATCTGGATGGTGTTATTTGTAGCTGCTAATTTTAAATCACCGACCACAGTTAAACGATTGCCTGTGCCATCTGCTTTAATTTCACTATTTGGAATAAGTGACAAATCCATATCACCACCAAAGCGAAGTTTTAGACCAAACAAGACATCATCACTTTTGGCGAAATTATTGGAATCAGATGCTCCCTTGTTGCCACAAGCGACACTTGCTGTCGCAATACCACCTGCACATGATGCATAGGTTGTTCCAGGTAAATAACCTGCCGCAACTTCAGCTGCCATCACCACCAACATATTTTTTAAACTTAAATTTAAACTTCCGTTTTCAACTCCAATACTGCCATTACCTTTCAGCAACATATCGATGTTTCTTAAACCTAAATAATAGTCTTTAGAGGTACCCGCAATTGGAATACCTGCATCATTTTTCACCTGACCACCATCAATCACCAGAATCGAGGTTGTTTTATTGCCAAGCTTAGTTGTACCATTTTTATCCACACCCTCTGTACTTAAACCTAAAGAAAAACCGAGTCTAGAGGTTTGCATACCGGCTGTATTTGAGACACTGCTTTTCGCACCATCTGCTGAATAATAATAGGCTTTATCAGCATCAACGGTTGTGCCATACATCGCTAAATTGGCATTTAAGTTATAAAAGGGTAAAGCCAGTCCCCACTGATTATTTAAACCACTCTCTGTAAATAAATTACCAGCAGCAACACCAGCGGCAGTGGTAAATCTCCCTCGTCTAGAGATGGCTTGGAATTCCCCACCACGAATTGAAGCGACCACAGCATAAGGACGATTACCAGCTGATAGGGTCGTATAAATATCTTGTTTATAATCACTTAAATTAGTTAAAGCTTGGCCATTACCAAAACTTGAATTTTGGAAGGTTGTGTTTACAGGTATCGTAACTTGCTTAGAGTCGGTAAGGTTTAAAAAAACATTCCCTGTGTCAAAAGAAGCACGCGTTCCCTTTTGTAAACCGGTTAAATTACCAAACTCAAAACCGTAACTATTTAATCCAGCACCACCAATTTCCAAAGTTGTTGCATCGCCACCACCAGCAAGCATTGTGTCACCTTCTTTGGTGAAATCCGTCTTCATACGAAATGCGATACCAGAACCACCAACAATATCTTTTCCAGTGTCTGCACCACTCGAATTAACAGCAGAACCAATTAAACTACTGGCATTCTGTACACCACGAAATTGCAATGAACCATTCACCATACGCCCACTGGCACCCACGCGAATCAGCCCTTTAGCACCTGTTGGGGTATTATAGCTATCGACATCATAAAGCGATGTAGGATTGATCCCTTTATTATTCACCATAATTTCAAGATTTAAACCCGCATTGGTTGTGGAAGTCCCATTTCCATAACTGCCTGTGTTTATAAAACCCGCCTTTAATGAAGCGGGATCAACCACACGGGTTAAATCTACATAACCATAGTTCGTATCTGGTGCCTGATTTGCACCCGCGATATTACTTCCAGAATTCGTTTGTAATTTAAAGCCTTCAGCTGCATCGATAAACGCAAAACCTTTTCCTTTAAAGTTAAAGTTAAAATTCTTTAAAATCAGTTGATTTAATTGATTTGTGGCACTGCTTTGGCCTAAATAGATGTTGGCATTTTGAAGCCCTAAAGTTAGCTCAACTTGATCTGTTTTACTTAAAAGACCATTGCTTGTTTTTAATCCAATACTGGTATTTGATGCCGTCTGTACCGCTAAATTACCCAACTTTGCACTACAACGCGCCCCACTTGGATCACTATCACAAACACGAAATGAATCGACGGTCATCAGCATAGGAGAGAGTGATAAATCTAAATTCACTCCAGTTTTACCCGCAACAGTGCCCATATTAAGCTTGATATCTGCTTTTAATGGATCTGTAGAGGTATTGCTCTGCTGTATTTTAACCGTATCTGCTGTTGCAACGAGCGCTTGACTGGTTGCATCTGCTTCTGCGCGACCTGCCTGATCTGTCCAGTACAATGTTTTAATATTGGCTTCTTTTAAGCTAGCCTCTATATGTACGCCATCCTGACCATTTATGTTTCTTAAATCGCTATCATCTAAAGCTTGTAATGCATAAACAGGTGCATGTATAGCCAACAAACTCAAAGCCAATGTATTTAAAATAAATCTTTTTCCATATTGTTGTTTTTTAATGTTCATCCCTAAACCCTCAGATTTATTTTAGCAACGCTTATTCATTGTAGAATCACAACTAAACATCATCAGCTTGCCCTGCAGCACAAGATTACCGTTCATTTGTACCCCCATAAAGCCCGTTTCTCGACCGACATCATAATTGTTTGCGGTAGAGCCATTAGCGCCCGTTGTTTGAGGTTTTGCTACATATTTATTGGCTTTTAAATAACCATACTGGCCTTCCGTTGCACCCGATGAGTTTTCCGTAACTGTTCCATCTGGATTAGTTTTACTGGTGAAATCATCTTTTTCGATAGAAAGAGAGTTGAAGCCAAAATTACGAATTTGAATCGGTTGATTCGCATCAAAAGATAACTGAATTGCGGGTTTGATCATCTGCATAGCAGTGGTATTTTTATAGACCAAATCAACACCGTCCAAACCCAATTTCTGGATATTAATCGTCCCTTGTACACCTTTAAAGACCACCCAAAGTTTATTCCCTTCAGTACTACTGGCTAAACCATTTGCATCAACATAGCGATTATTGACAGACAATGCCAAATGACAAAATTGTAATTTCTCACAAATACCGCCAGTACCATTATCAAACTTATAGGCATTATTTGTGGTGTAATATGAATCACTTGCATTAATTTGGTTCAATACCAATTTTAAAGATAAATCGGCACCTGCTTGTCCTTCAACTTGCTGCATGTCTGAATCAGTTAAAGCCTCCATCGCTGCCAAATGAGAACTCACCAAACTGGTTAAAATAAGAAGTACTATTTTTTTCATTATATTTCTTCCTATCCTATAGGCCTTTGGTGGTTATTTTCATATGCTGAATCAGCATTCCATCAATCAAGGCAGATCCTAAGTTATTCTGTGCATTTGAACTGGTGGCATTGTTTAATTGATTAAATGAAACCCCTACAGCCCCTGCTGATTTATCTGCAAGTAAAGTCTTCCCTGCATCCATACTATAAACAGTCCCTATACTAATACTACTGTGTGTTGCCGAACTGCCTTGATAACCCGCTATTGAACTTGTGCCACAGTTATAAACATTACAAGTAGACCCAGTATATGAAGTATCCGCCCCTGTATAATCCGTATAGATCTTCTTATAAATTGATTCTTTATTTGGGATTCTAGCCAGTTCTATACTAAAGTTTGTGCCATCAGATCCGAGAATCAAAGGCTGATATAATGAACCAAGCACCAAATTGGTATTCAAATTATAAATATAAATACCTTCTTTATCTGAAAAAGTCGGTGCTGTTCCGCCATTAATTGCTGGAGTCGACAAGATGTCTTGCGCTGAAGGTGTGGTACAACCATTTAAGTTACCAACCCCACATTCTTGAGTGCTAATCCTAAAAACATGGCTCATCAAATTCGCTGGAGCAGTCCATGAGTTTGCTGTAGATGTTCCCAATAATTTTGAACCATCACCACTATTTAATCGTATAACACCAGCCAAACCTAAAGTATTGTTATAAAAAGCACTCATACCACCCGTATTTGTAGCACCACCGAGCGTTTGGAATAATTGAATTTTACTGCCATTTAATCCAAAACCGTTAAAGATACCTTGTAAGCGAATACGGTTTGCTCGCCCCGTCGCAGTGGTACTAAACCCCTCGCCTAGATTAAATTGATTTGGATCTTTGTCAGCCTTACTTTGATCGCGTACAAAACCATCTGCCCAAAATGCAAGTTTAAGGTTATATGCATCTTCCCCACCAACATCATTGACAAAAGCACTGGTCGTCACTGTTTTCTTATCAGCAGCAAATGAATATAAATTTTCATATAACGGCGCTTCAAAATTTAAATACGTTACAGAACCCGCACCTGCACCAAAGTCAGGTACATTGAGGTCTGTTTTTACATTGAATATCCAAGGGTTGGTTGCAGTTCCCCAGCTTTTAATCGCAGCATTCGCTACGCCATTGGTTGATCCCGCATCCAATCTAAGGTTGGCATTATTGCTGGCATTTTTAGACAACGCTAAACCATATAGATATAAATCAGCTTTCCCGACTGAATGATCACTGGCATTCACAACACCATCTTTATTGGTATCTTGAACGATTGATGACAAAGGTCCCACAGGAACATAATAGATATAGCCTGTGTCTAAACTACGATTTGTAAGCACAGTATCTTGAGTTTGGTTAACTCCAGCGCCCTGAAAAACCATATAAGTGTCTCTAGGCAATAAAGCAATACCTTCGCCTGTGGTATCACTTAACTTTTCATCAGACATTTCTTCAAGTGCGAAGCAAGATTGGCTTAAGCATAAACCAATCAAACTCACCAAAACGGTTTTATGAAATTTTACCGTATAATTGAGTGTAGTCATCCACGACCTTCCTGTGTTATACGATGCTCCGCACCATATTTTATTTTATTTCTTAAATTCCCGACTTCAAACTGCACAAAAATACATATCCTTGTTTATACAGTTTTGTTATGTCTATCACACTTCATACTATGTAATTTTTTTAATTATGACAAAGTTTTTTTGGTTAAAATCTATCATTTCCGACAAATGAATCTTTTTAAACAATAAACCAGTCATAAGGTTTGGCATAATTACTGTTAAAGCATAATAAACATTTGATTAACAAAATTTTAATGAGCCATAGCAGTTTGGAGTGAAATTTTGATTTTTTAATGATAAATTCTTCATTGCCATATCTACAGGACTTGCATTATTAGGCAAATTTGCTGTTCCCAATGGAATATTACCAGTAAGACAACTTAAAGCTAACGAACCACAATACACCCAATTATCTGCTAAAAAGTTGTTTACCTCACCCAGTGCTTCTTTAATAGTTGGCATAGCAATATCAATATTTTTATTTGGTGTAATGTCACCAATATCAATCGGATTTGAAATCTCTAACCACCAACCTTTTTGAGCTACAGATTGCGCTCCTGGCCACTTTATGTCTTGAAATTGTGTGGACAACAAAACAGGAGTGCCATTTAATGTGGCTTTATGGAACAATCCTAAACTTTCATCAATCGTTGCATTAACCTTAAGATTATTTAAGACTCCACTTGTATTTCCTGAAATCTTAATGCCTAAAAGTGTAGTATCAGCAGCCAATTGACCGGAAAGCTGAATATTATTTACAGTTGTCGATGCAGTCAAAAGTGCGGAATTCATACGTTTACCTTCTATTGGTTGCTGCGGTAAAGTAAGAGTTGCTTGTGACGTGGGTGTCAGAGTTATATCATAACTCGTGGTTGTATATGTTGTCCGTATAATACCACAGCCACCAAACAATCCCGTACTACAGGCTTTACCTGCAAGAACGACACCAGTAGCATTATTTGCACCATTCTGTGTAATTGTTATTGGATTTATTGTCGCTTTACCTGTTTGCTGTGCGATCAACATATAACCACTCAGGCTATTTATACCATTAGGTATACCATTATTAGATGCATCAACTGCATTCTCAAGACCAAATGTCATAAGACCTGTAGCTTTTTCTGAACTTAAATTTAGCCCCACGACTTGTCGAGTAGAAGCACTTTCAGGGTTTTTAATTGCAAATTGAATAAACGGGTTGGTTAAAACGGCACTTGATCCTACACGGGCAGCTCGATCAGAAGCACTATCTGTATTTGATGTTGCAGAGTTTCCTAGTCCACTTAATCCCAAATTATCAATATCAATGTCGCAGTTCCCTGCACCATTTACACCACCACAACCTAACTGCAGTTTCTTAATATTTACATTAAGCTCTAATGCTGCCTCCAATCCTAATTTATAAAATCCAATATTTTTATCCCCCCCTGAGCGTTTGGCTTCAAGGTTTGTTGCATCCGTAGGTGCAATATACGATAAACTCATCAGTGCCTGACCTGTAGTTTCAGACAGTTGCTCATCAGACATACTTTTTAAGGTTGTAGGTTGTGCATATACAGTAGTTATTGCAAAGACACTGAATGAAAAAAGTGTTACACACAACAGCTTTATTTTAAGCATGAACATCTCCTTATCCTTAGATTATGTTCAAAATTGTGAAACTCTATTGTTCCAATAACCAAGCCTAATCTTAGATAAACTTCATAAAATTTAGGCTTTTATTGCTATTAAATATATTTTAGTTTTCAATAGAGAAATATAA